>NZ_DEZM01000164.1:0-7862 GCF_002364825.1 Acinetobacter sp. UBA3132
AAAATAATAGGTAAACAGAAATAAATTATTCAGTACGCACAAAATAAATGAGCGATTCCATAAGGGAGCTGTCGTGCTAGACATAAAAACCAACTATATACAGAAAATTCTAAAATCAGGCCTGAGGTCTTGCAGGCTGGAGTATCAGTGCAACCAGCGCGCGAATATAATTCTCATCCGGCATTTTGTTAAAAAAGATAATCTGGTAGTGAATCGGCCCGTACAAACAGTCCAGCATCAATTCAAAATTATAGTCCGCACAGATTTCTCCACGCTCAATCGCTTGCTGGATCAAGCCGCGCATTTGTTCTCGACGCGGTAGCAGATACTGGGTGAAAAATTCCCCTGCAAGTTCACGATGATTAGCCATCACCACCAGCAATGCCCGTCCTACCGGATGATCCAGTGCCTGAGATAACCGTATTAATTGCTGTACCAGGTTATCTTCCAAAGACCTGGAAAAATCCAGATCAAAAATAGACGCGGTATGTGCTCTGAAGGTATCCAGAACCAGTTCAGACTTATGTTTCCACCAGCGGTAAATGGTGGACTTACCCACCCCCGCCCGTGCAGCGACATCTTCAATGGTGAGCTGATGATATTCATATTCAGTCAATGCTTCCGCCACCGCCTGCAAAATACATTTCTGACGACGTGAGCCTTTTTCTTCTAGTGTCATATAATCCATCAAAAAACGAAACGATACGTATCGTTTCATAATAGATGATTTATAGGGTTATGACCAGTCTGTATGAAAAGTACAGGCCAAAAAAAGACCTCTAATTTGAGGTCTTTTTTCACTTTATAGAAATTAGCTGTGGGCTGTTTTCTTATAAATACTGCAAGAAGGATGATGATTTTCTTGCAGTCTAGCAATCTTACGCTGTTCAGCTGCTTCAAAACGGCAACGTTTCCAGTCATTATCAAGATTCAGTGGCGGAATATGTTGCGGTTTACCATTTTCATCGACTGCCACCATAGTAAAGTAGCAGCTGTTGGTATGACGCACAGTACGTTTCTGGATATTCTGCGCCTCTACACGGATCCCGATTTCCATCGAAGTACGACCCACATGGTTCACACTCGCCAGGAAAGTCACCAGTTCACCCACGTGAATAGGTTCTTTAAAATTCACTTTATCCACAGACAGCGTAACCACATAACTGCCTGAATAGCGGCTCGCACAGGCATAAGCAACCTGATCCAGCAATTTCAGAATGGTACCACCGTGGACATTTCCTGAAAAATTCGCCATGTCTGGCGTCATAAGAACAGTCATTGTTAATTCTGACTGATCGTCTGAAGCTGGTGCAATTTGATCTAATGGGGCCATCGCTTTCTTTGAACTCTTTGAATGACAATGATATAAGCACATTATTATATCGTTTTTACTACTAATTAAATGTTCTATTCGGCAAAAAATCCATCATTATTATTTATATAAAAAATGATTTCATACAGAAATAAATATAATAGAAGCCGCTTGAATGATATTCCATCGAACCTGTATTTCAGAAAATCATTATTTCTTTATTATTTTCATGATGAATAATCTGTATATAGATGGAATTAAGAATTTATCCAGACTGTTTTCATAACTTCTCATAGATAAATTCTTCTACTCATCCTTTAGTCAGCACTGAGTCTTAACATTTCCTGAGCGACATTTTGATAACTCAATACTTGCTGACCGTCGAGCTGTGTTTCTACGGTATAAGTGCCATCCTGATGTGTAGCAGTTACTTTAAAGATGTATTGCTCAAACTGAGCCAGTTTGACCTGCTGCCCGACTTCAAGATTATTCATATGTCATCCTAGATTTGATCTTATCTGTTTTCATCAATTGTATTCTGACATGACTGATTGAATTTTCAAACAATTGATAAACTTAAGTATATAAATAACCATATAAAATTCTAAAAATATATACTTTAATAATATATTAATTCTAGTAATTTATTTAAATTTCAGCAGCTTATATTTTTAAGGCTGATTGTTTTTTATTAATATATACTTAATAACACTTAGCTCATATTTTCTATAGATTGATATTTTTTTATAAGTAATTCTTATTATTTTTTGAATATATGAATTAAAAAACCCTCATTTATTACAAATAAGGGTTTTAATTGAATAGCTGCTTTAGAGATTATTTTTCACGGGCCAGTAACTGTGGAATCTGATGTCCCTTTGCATAATCATATTTCTGATATACCTGTTCAATTTCAAGCAATTTCCCCCGTGCCGCTTCAATACCCGCTTCCATAGTCATGGTTCTGCCACGCACATCAAAAATATGTCCTTTCTCACGCAAGTCTGGCTGGATCACTACATCCGCATGTTTTAATTCTTCAAAGGCAAGCCGCTTCTGCATGATGTTGATGTTCTGATTAAACAAGCCCCAGACATTGGTCGTTTCGGTATGAATCGGCTGCGCCAGAATATCAATGGCGATGACAATATCTGCACCCAGTTCACGAGCGACATCTACGGGTACGGGACTAACCAAACCACCATCCACATATTCCTTTTCTTCAATCATGGTGGGAATGAACATACTTGGAATCGCGACCGATGCACGTACCGCCTGACCGGTATTACCATAATTAAATACGACTTTCTTGCCTTCTTTCAGGTCTGTCGCCACCACAAACATGGGGATCTTCAGGTCCTGTAAAGGAACATTATCTACCTGCAAATTGACATAGTCTTCGACTTTTTTGCCATCAAAGAAGCCTTTTAGATCGATTCTGAAATCACGAACATCATTGGCTTTCATACTCAGCGCAATATTGCGCAGCTCAATCGCAGGTTTGCCACTGGCATAAATAGAACCAACAATACTGCCAGCACTGGTTCCCACAATCATGTCCGGCTGAATACCAGCCTGCTCCAGTACCTCAATCGCGCCAATATGCGCATAACCACGAGCACCACCACTGCCTAAAACCAGCGCAACCACAGGACGCTGCTCGGTCGCTTTAATCTTCAGAAAATCGATTTGATTCGGACGTGCTTGTGCTGTGCTGTACTGCATTTGCTTGGATTGAATACCTGCCTTCACTGCCATCACTCGCTGATCAGGCACGCTCTGACAGCCGTTTAAAAACAGCCCCAGCATGATGAAGCTCAACCCATAGTTCCGCATACAGCACTTATCCTCATTTTAATAGCTGCATAGTGTATAAACACCATGCTAAATTAACTGTTGAATTTCGTAAATTTGTCATACAGTTTGAATAACTTATAGCTATTTAAACCTGTATCACCATGCAGTCACCTACCCTTTATCAGATTTTTCTGACTTTCTTCAAGCTTGGATGTACCGCATTCGGCGGGCCTGCTGCACATTTAGTATTTTTTCACCATAAGATGGTCGGTCAATTGAACTGGTTGAATGATGCCCAATATCAACAACTGGTGGCATTGGCCCAATTACTGCCAGGACCCAGTAGCAGTCAGGTCGGGATCGGCATCGGCTATATGCAACGAGGTTATAGCGGTGCCTTAATGGCCTGGCTAGGTTTTACTTTGCCATCTGTACTGTTAATGACTTTGGTTGCCGTGCTCGGACAGCGCTACTTTCATATTTTAAACTCACATAGCTTTCATGTGATCCAGCTTATTGTGTTTGCAGTGGTCAGCTGGGCATTCTGGCAAATGTTGCGTAGCTTCTGTAAATCCTGGTGGCAATATAGTCTAATGATCGCTGCCACAATCTTTCTGGCTGTCGTCCCACTCAGCTTTAACCAGATCCTGGTGATTCTACTGGCTGGCTTGATCAGTATTGCGATGAGCAAGTTTCAAAGTCAAGCACTGTTACAATCGACACCAGTGAAAAATGCCACTCTAGACACCCCCTATATTCAGAAAAATCATGCAGTTTACTGGTTTATCGCCTTTTTGCTACCCTTCATAAGTATCCCCCTTCTGGTTCAGTACCTGCACTGGTCTGAACTCGGTTTCTTTGCCGATTTCTATCGAACAGGTTCTCTGGTCTTTGGTGGTGGACATGTCATTTTACCCCTGCTTCATCAGGACTTTGTCAGCACCCAGCTGGTCAGTGCACAGGCTTTTGACCTAGGCTATGCTTTTGCCCAGTTGATGCCTGGTCCGCTGTTCAGTTTTGCTACTTATCTTGGTGCTTTATTGGACTGGACGGATCAGCTCTGGCTCAATGCCCTACTGGCGACTATTGCTATCTTCCTGCCCTCATTCTTGCTGATTTTTGCAAGCTTACCTTACTGGTCCTGGCTGATGCAGCAAGCTGTGATCCGTCATGCAGTGGCAGGGATCAATGCAGCAGTGGTCGGACTGTTACTTTATCTGGTCCTGCAACTTGGACAAAGTTACCTGAAGCGCTGGGAAGATGTGATATTTGTAATCGTGATGATTTATCTGCTGCGGTCAAAACTTCCACTCTGGTTCAGCCTGATCGCAGGCTTTGCAGTCTATTATAGCTATCTCTGTTTTTTATAAACTGAATCAATAAAAAAGCCCCGAATGATTCGGGGCTTTTTCAACAGGGTTTTACCAGATATCGGATTTGACCTTGTCTTTAAACTTCGGATGTTGATCCAGTTTAAACACTGGCTCTTTCACCCCACGCTTTAACTGACCAGTATAGTCTTTCAGAAGCATCAGGATAAATGGCATCAATAACAGAATCGCAATCAGGTTAATACTTGCCATCACGCCCATGAACAGATCTGCCATGTTCCAGATCAGTGGTACGCTCGCAATCGAACCGAAATACACCATGAACAGTACCAGAATACGGAAGATCATCATCACACCTGGATTGTTATTGATGAACTGCACATTCCCTTCTGCATAGGCATAGTTCCCGATAATGGAGGAGTATGCAAACAGGAATAGAATCAATGCCAGGAAGTCATCCCCCCACGCACCGATCTGGCTTTCTAGTGCCATCTGGGTCAGGGTTACGCCTTCAAATCCGGCATTTTCATACAGTCCAGACACCAGAATAATGATCGCAGTACATGAACACACCACAAAGGTATCTACAAATACACCGAGCATCTGTACCAGGCCCTGATTCACCGGATGTTTTACATCCGATGCAGCAGCAGCATTCGGTGCAGAACCCATCCCTGCTTCATTAGAAAACAGGCCACGCTTGATACCCATCATCATCGCCATAGAAATCATGGCCCCGAAGAAACCACCTGCAGCAGCTTCAAATTCAAACGCTTTAGTGAAGATCAGCTGGAAGATAGATGGCAGCATATCGTAATTGATCACAGCAATATAAAGCGCCACAATCAGATAGAGAAGTGCCATAAATGGCACAAAACTTTCAGCAACTTTTGCAATCCGCTTGATGCCACCGAAAATGATCACCGCAGTGATCAAGACCAGAAATAGACCTAACCATGAAACTTCAAGGTCAAAACCACCCAATGGCAAGTTCAGATTCGCCTGATCCCAGCCCCAGGCATGTGAAGTTGCACCAATAATCGCATTGGCCTGCACCGCATTAAAGACAAAGCCGTACGTCAAAATCAGCGCGATAGCAAAGAGGATACCCAGCCATTTCTGTTTCAAACCTTGCGTAATGTAATACGCTGGTCCACCACGGAACTGCTTGTTCTGGGTATCACGAATCTTGAACAGCTGTGCCAATGAAGATTCAACAAATGCCGAACTCATCCCCAGAAAAGCGGTAAACCACATCCAGAACACGGCACCTGGACCACCAATGGCAATGGCAATCGCAACACCAGCAACGTTACCCACACCTACACGGCTAGCCAAACCCGTTACAAAGGCCTGGAATGGTGTGATCCCATGCTCATCCTTGGTTTCATTCCGGCTGCGTTTCATGACTTTCATACTGTGCCAGAACAGACGAATCTGTACGGCCCCAGTCATGATGGTATACAGAATACCCACTGCCACTAGGAAGACGACCAGAAAATCCCAAAGTGGACCATTTAGGGCATTGACCCAACCCAGCAGGGTTTCATTGAGCTGTTCATTCATATTCAATCCTTTCTATCCGTCTTAGATTTATTGTTATGACTCTGCATATCTATCCTTATACAAAGAATTTCAGAATTACCTGAATCACAGTGGCATTGATCAAGTCTACGAAGAACGCACCACAGAGCGGTACAATCAGGAAGGCCTTATGTGATGCACCGTACATATTGGTAATGGCCTGCATGTTTGCAACTGCCGTCGGTGTTGCCCCCATACCGAAACCACAGTGACCTGCAGCCAGGACAGCCGCATCATAGTTTTTACCCATCACACGGAAGGTTATGAATGCTGCATACAGTGCCATGGTAATAGTCTGTGCACCGAGGATCACCATCAGTGGGCCAGCAAGGTCGGCTAATTGCCATAATTTCAGAGATAACAATGCCATTGCCAGATAAAGTGACAATGAGGCATTACCAAATACATCAATCGCGCGGTCAAAGACCTTAACCTTAAACACACCTTCAAGCACGTTACGCAGGATTACACCACCAGCCAGCGCCCAAACGAAGGTTGGCAGTTCAAATGCAGTACCTTTACTGAAACCGGTCATAAATTCTGCAAATGCCAGACAGCCTGCAAACAGACCCAGTGTAGTAATTGCATTATCTGCGGTAATCAGGCGTACGCGGTGTGGATATTCAAATGGAATGTATTCAGTTGAATTCACATCCAGTGGAGTATTATCACGTTTTTCAACCTGAGCCGCAGTACGAGGCGTGGCTAATTCATGGCGGCTAATCAGCATTTTCGCCAAAGGACCACCGATGATACCGCCAATGATCAGACCAAAAGTTGCACTGGCCATACCAATCACCAAGGCACCCTGGATACCATGTTGCGTTTCCAGAATCTCGCCCCATGCACCTGCCGTACCGTGACCGCCAGTGAGTGTAATTGAGCCTGCAATCAGACCGATCAGTGGATCAATACCCAACAGGCTAGCCAATGTCATACCGACAGTGTTCTGTACCATGATAAACACTGAAACTGCGATCAGGAAGATCACCAGACCAATACCACCTTCACGCAGCTTGGCAAAGTTTGCACTCAAACCAATCGATGCGAAGAAGATCAGCATAAAACTGGTCTGCAATTCTGCACTTGTGGTAATACTGTAACCCCACAAGCTATGGATGATCAGGGAGATAATCGCTGCAACCAGACCACCTGCAACAGGTTCTGGAATGTTATAGCGCTTTAAAAAATCGATTTTATTAACCAGGAAACGACCGAGCAATAAGACAATCACTGCAGCAATCAAGGTATAAAATGCGTTAAAAGTAAAATCCATAATTATTTGCCCAAGATGATTCTGAATTTTTGTTGTTCTAAAAGTAATCTTTTGACCTAAGTTTAGTGGATGATGTCCACCCCCCCTACCCTATATCAGTCAACACGGACAGTAATCTCTTTTAGAAAAACAAAACAATTCAGCACCTGATTCAAATTCGTTAATGCAATCTGGCAGATTACATATAACCCTAAGACCATCTTAAAAATACAATGTGCGAAATCTTGAGGCTGTTAAACAGTCGGTTCTGCATCGGAAGATGAGATAAAAGCTTCATCATCCTGCAGGATCTCGAAGCACAATATTTTTAAATTCATTCCAAACCCACAGATACGCTACAGAAATACCGCGATAACCACAGTTTTTATATTTACGATCTATTCAGAATGTTTAGAATGAACCTTCAGATGAAAAGTCGGACATTATGCGGTGTCTTAATGCACTGTATTATTGTTTTTTATTAACAATAGCTTGACTTTTCATAAAAATAATTCATAAATAGATAATTTTTTGATCTATCTTTCCTTATTTTAAAGTTTTAACAATTCATTATAAATACCGC
>NZ_DEZM01000166.1:0-6725 GCF_002364825.1 Acinetobacter sp. UBA3132
AAATTTACGCCCAAAGGCTTTGGCAAACATCCATTCAATCGCCTGGGGCTTGACTTCTACCTGTTCAAATAAAGCTTGCTGTTCCTGGGTGCGGCCATCTGGCGCATACCAGTAGCCCAGATCTGGCAATAGACGACGCTTGTCACCTGCAATGGTCCAGTGGCTGATCTCATGCAGGGCACTATTGAAAAAACCATGCGCAAATTGAATGCGGGCAGGGGTATCTTCAGTAGCCGGGAAATATTCTGGTTCAAAATCACCACGGACTAATGTGACATTTAGGTGGGAAAACCAGTGATTAAAGTGTAAGATGAGCCAATCAACCTGTTCTGCTTCTGACGATACATTCGCCCACGGTAAGCGTTGCACTTGCTGTAGTGAGCTGTCAGAATCCAGAGTTGAAAGTGTGCTAACGAGTGATGAAACATTCACTTCTGTTTGCGGCTGCAACAGATGCATGACTGAAATTACCCAATTGGTCTGTCTAAAAATAAGTACAAAATTGTATCTTAATCTTTGACAGAGTTCTGATGAATTTGTAGAATTGCCGCCTTAATTATGTCAGCAAATACCTTTCCGGCACAGATTGAGCCGTTTAAATGGGCTGAACAGGGCTTTAAATGGTCAGGTCAACTGCCTTTATCCCGCTTTGTTCGTATTGCTCGTGAAGCTGTTGGATCAATTGATGATCAATTGATTAACATAGACTGTAAGCTATCAATGGATGCTTATCATCGCATTGTGTGGCTAGATGGCCATGTTGAAACGAAAGTTCCAATGGAATGCCAGCGTTGTCTGGAAACCGTTGAGATTGAACTCGTTTCAGATTTTCATCTTGCCCTTGTGGATGACGAATCACTGATAGAGCGCTTGGATGAGGATGCTGATTTCATCGTCTTAGGTGAAAGTGAAGCAACGACGAAAGGTTCATATGATGCACCTGCCACCGCTGATTTACTGGCACTCATAGAAGATGAATTGTTATTGTTGATGCCGTTGTCTCCTAAGCATGATGTTTGTGAGCATAAGCACCAACCCGCTCAAGAAGAAGTTGTTGAAGAAAAACGGGACAATCCGTTTGAAGTTTTGGCAGCTTTGAAGGGTAAACTTAACTAATTTTTGTGTTATACTCATACGTATAAGACAATCGAATTTGTTCTGATCCATTTTTTCGATATTTGTAAGGAGCCATCATGGCCGTTCAGCAAAACCGTAAAAGTCGCTCTCGCCGTGACATGCGCCGTTCACATGACGCTTTAACTGAGAATGCATTAACTGTAGACCAAACTACTGGTGAAACTCATCGTCGTCACCACGTATCTAAAGATGGTATCTACCGTGGTCGTCAATTATTCGCTAAAGCATCTGCTGAATAATTGATGATGTATTAAGCGTTAAAGCTTAGTAGAAAAAATGGGAGCGTTAAGCTCCCTTTTTTTATGCCTGATTTTATGCACAGGTTTTGCGGTCATCATGTGAAGTCGCGGTTTTTGTTGTATTTGGCAATTACCCCAGCCAAAATTACGTGTTAAATTGCGCTCCACAATGGGTAAGGTGATCTGATCGGCCAATTTTAGGTCTAAGAAAAGATTCGCACCTCTTGAATGAAAGGATTTTATTTATGTCTGCTAAACAACTCGAACAAGCAGCTCAAGCAACTAAAACTGCATTTGTGTTCCCGGGTCAGGGATCGCAGAAGGCGGGCATGCTCGCTGAACTTGCAGAACAGTTTAGTGGTATCCGCGATACATTTGCTGAAGCATCTGAAGCGGTGGGTTTTGATCTGTGGCAGATTGCACAGACGGGTGAAGGTCTGAACCAGACTGAATTCACTCAACCGGTCCTTCTGACTGCATCGATTGCATTATGGCGTGTATGGCTGGAACTGGGTGGTGTTACACCAAAGTATCTGGCTGGCCATTCTTTAGGTGAATACAGTGCACTGGTTGCATCTGGTGCGTTAAGCTTGGGTGATGCGGTGAAACTGGTCAACCTGCGCGGTAAGCTGATGCAAGATGCAGTACCACAAGGTGTGGGTGCAATGGCGGCAATTCTGGGTTTGGAAGATGCTCAGGTTGTTGAACTTTGTACACAGGCAACAGCAGCCGGTGAAGGTTCGGTTGAAGCAGCCAACTACAATGCCAAAGGTCAAGTCGTTGTTGCAGGGAACAAAGATCGTGTTGATGCGGTAATTGAACTGGCAAAAGAAAATGGTGCTAAAGCGATCGCATTGCCTGTATCTGTTCCATCCCACTGTTCACTGATGAAACCTGCGGCTGAACAGTTTGCTACGGCTTTGGAACAAACTGCCATTGAGCTACCACGTATTCCTGTAATACAAAATGTGGGCGCAGAAATTGCAACAGATGTGAATGCATTACGTCAGGCACTGACTGCGCAATTGTATGAATCTGTACAGTGGACCAAAACCCTGCAGTTCCTTCAAGACGAAGGTATTGCATATATCGTGGAATGCGGTCCGGGAAATGTACTTGCCAATATGGCAAAACGTTTACCAAATATCGAAAAAGCACTTCCACTGGATACTCAATCCCGTCTGGAAGATGCATTAAACACCGTATTGGTGGCAGAAGGGAAAATTGCATGACACAGGAACGTAAAGTTGCCTTGGTGACAGGTGCAAGCCGCGGCATTGGTGCTGCAATTGCACAACAACTCATTCAGGATGGCTACTTTGTAGTAGGAACTGCCACTTCTGAAGCTGGTGCTGAGAAATTATCTGCACAGTTTGCTGAAAATGGTGCAGGTAAGGTCCTTGATGTGCGTGATGGTGCAGCCATTGATGCACTGGTGACTGAAATTGAACAGAACTATGGTCCAGTTCTTGCGTTAGTGAACAATGCTGGTATTACCAAAGATAACCTGTTGCTGCGTATGTCAGAAGATGACTGGGACGATATCCTGAACATTCATCTGAAAGCCGTTTATCGACTTTCCAAACGTGTCCTGAAAGGCATGACCAAGGCACGTTTCGGTCGTATCATTAACATCAGTTCTGTAGTGGCGCATTTTGCTAACCCGGGTCAGGCGAACTATTCTGCTGCCAAAGCAGGGATCGAAGCGTTTAGCCGCAGTCTTGCAAAAGAAATGGGTAGCCGTCAAATTACGGTAAACTCTGTGGCACCAGGCTTTATTGCCACTGAGATGACTGAACAGTTAAGTGAAGAAATTCGCAAGAAAATGAGTGATCAAGTGGCATTGAACCGTCTCGGTGATCCACAAGATATCGCAAATGCCGTAAGTTTCTTGGCTTCTGACAAGGCAAGTTACATTACAGGTACTGTAATTCACGTAAATGGTGGTTTATACATGAGCTAAGGGGCTTAAGTATAAACTTTCCAAATTTTTTAGATTCAATTAAACTAACGGCATTAAAAACGCCACAAGCAATGAGGAGAATTCCTGTGAGCGATATCGAACAACGCGTTAAGCAAGCGGTTGCAGAACAACTTGGTATCAAAATCGAAGAGATTAAAAACGAAGCATCTTTCATGGATGACTTGGGTGCTGACTCTCTAGACCTAGTTGAACTGGTAATGTCTTTCGAAAATGACTTCGACATCACAATTCCTGATGAAGATTCTAACGAAATCACAACTGTTCAATCTGCGATCGACTACGTTTCTAAAAAACTTGGTTAATCGTTGATTCTTAGCTCTGCTAAGCCTAAAGACCACCGCAAGGTGGTTTTTTTGTGCCTGTGTTTTTCTTAGTGGTAACTTACATTCATTAACAGGAAGCTTACCAATGATTAACTTCTGCTTAGGTGAATTCCGCTATAAACAATAGGGAGATAAAAATCCAGACAACAATAAGGGAGTCTTCCATGGGTATTTTTGATTTTGTAAAAGGTATTGGTAAGAAAAATACCGCAGCGGCAGAACCGCAACAGACACCTGCTGCACAACAAGCACCTGCGGCTGCGCCTAAAGCAGCTCCGGCAGAGCTATCGGCACAAGAAATTGCCAACAAGTTATTGGGTCATGTTAAAAGTTTAGGGTTGCCAATTAAAGGTTTGTCAATTAGCTATAACTCTACTTCTGATCTGGCAACTGTGCGTGGGCAGGTACAAAATCAGGCCGATCGTGAAAAAATTATTCTCGCGGTAGGAAATATTGATCATGTGGCCAAAGTGGATGACCAGCTTACGGTGAGCAGCCCTGAACCAGAAAGTAAATTTTACACGGTAAAATCAGGCGACAGTTTGTCAAAAATTTCTAAAGAATTTTATGGCGATGCCAATCAATACAACAAGATTTTTGAAGCCAATCGTCCATTATTAAAAGATGCTGATGATATTTTCCCGGGTCAGGTGCTACGTATTCCTGATTAATATTTTTAAACTTTCAGATTTTTCAGATTAATGGCAAAGCTCCTTTTGGGAGCTTTGTTGTTATTGTCGATAACTAGAGTATTAAATACCGACATCCAGATATAACGTCTCTTTTACTTCTTCCATCACCACATAACTGTGTGAAGAGGCAGAAGAAGGTAGTTTCTTTAATAGATCGCCCAGCAGGCGGCGATAAGCACTCATCTCTTTCAGGCGTGCTTTGACCAGATAATCAAAATCTCCAGAAATCAAATGGCATTCCAGTACTTCAGGAATTTCACTCAGGTCTCGTGCGACCTGTTCAAATACATCACCGGATTTGGCTGAAAGTTTAATTTCAAGAAAGACCAGTAAATTGCGTTCCAGCTTTTCTGGATTGAGTCGGGCGTAATAGCCCATGATAATGCCATCGCGTTCCAGTCGCTTCACACGCTCAGAGCACGGGGTGGTGGATAGGTTCACCCGAGCTGCCAGTTCACTAATCGCAATACGTCCATCACGTTGCAGAATATCCAGAATCATACGATCAATACGGTCTAATTTGCGCATTCATTATTCCCTTAATTTTTTAAAATCACGCGAGAAATCTAGTGGATTCACTGAATATATTACTTTAAAACAGTGAAATTCACTATTGATCCAAAAATATACTAGTTAAATCAACTAGAAGAATTTTGAGGGTAAGGCAATGCGTGTTTTGGTCTTAGGTAGTGGTGTAATTGGTGTGGCAAGTGCCTATTACCTGGCACAGCAGGGTGCAGAAGTAACTGTACTTGACCGTCAGACTGGCCCTGCTGAAGAAACCAGTTTTGGTAATGCAGGTCAAATCTCTCCAGGTTACTCGACACCGTGGGCAGCACCTGGCATTCCATTTAAAGCAGTGAAATGGATGTTTCAGCATCACGCACCCTTGGCGATTAATTTAGATGGCAGCATGTGGCAGTTGAACTGGATGGCGCAAATGCTGAAAAACTGTAATCCAGCCAGCTATGCCATTAACAAAGAACGTATGACCCGTGTAGCTGAATATAGCCGTGACTGTTTACGTGAATTGCGTAAAGAAACCGGGATCAGCTATGAGCATCGTTCCAAAGGGACTTTACAGGTATTTCGTAATGAAGCCCAGTTGGACATGGTGCAGCGTGATATCGCTGTATTACAAGAGTGTGATGTGCCGCATGAATTATTACTGGGAGCTGATTTGGCAAAAGTTGAACCTGCCTTAGCACATGCTCAAGATAAACTGGTCGGTGGCTTACATTTACCCAATGATGAAACCGGTGATTGCTATCTATTTACCAACGCCTTAGCCAATGTTGCCAAAGAATTGGGCGTACAGTTCAAGTTTAACCAGAATGTGGAACATCTGCTAACTGAGGGCAATGAAATTAAAGGTGTTGTCGTCAATGGTCAGGTATTCACTGCGGACAAATACGTGCTGGCATTTGGTAGTTATTCACGTGATTTCTTAAAACCGTTGCATCTGGACTTACCAGTTTATCCAGTAAAAGGCTATTCACTCACGATTCCAATCGTTGATGCCGATTTTGCGCCGCAATCTACGGTGCTGGATGAGACCTATAAGATTGCTATCACTCGCTTTGACCAGCGCATCCGCGTGGGTGGTATGGCTGAGCTAAGTGGCTTTAACCACAACTTAAAAGATAATCGACGTGCCACTTTGGAAATGGTTACCCAGGAATTATTCCCGGGTGGTAATTTGGCTGAAGCCAGCTTCTGGACGGGTTTACGTCCAATGACGCCAGACAGTACGCCAATTATTGGAAAAACCCGTTTTAAAAACCTGTTCCTGAATACCGGACATGGCACTTTGGGCTGGACCATGGCCTGTGGTTCGGGCAAGTTAATCAGCGATATTGTACTGGATCATAAAACCGAGATTAGCACGGAAGGGCTGTCACTCGGACGCTATTCACACGCGGCTTAAATTACTGTTTCAAGGAAGAATCTATGCCACGTCCAATTCAAGCTGTAGTGCATTTAGATGCATTGCAGCATAACCTGAATATTGCTAAAGCTTCTGCTCCGAATGCTAAAGTGTATGCTGTGGTCAAAGCCAATGCCTATGGTCATGGCATTGAACGGGTTTATACGGCGTTTCAGGGTACAGACGGTTTTGCTTTTCTGGATATTGAAGAAGGTAAACGGCTACGTGCACTGGGATGCAAGAAACCGCTGCTGTTGCTCGAAGGTATTTTTGCACTTGAGGATTTATTTGAATGTGCAAAGCATGACATGAGCTTTGCCATTCATTCCCGGCATCAAGTGCAATGGCTGAAACAGTTTGCCGAAATAGCCCCGGATGCCCAGTTTGATGTGTTCTTGAAAATGAACAGCGGCATGAACCGTC
>NZ_DEZM01000197.1:0-7134 GCF_002364825.1 Acinetobacter sp. UBA3132
ACGACGCTCTTCCGATCTAAGGCGTTCGTCATGAACTTGAATTACAGCATGTAAGTCACTGTTTTCGCCAACTGTTCCGTTCCAGACGCCTTTAAAAATCAGCTGACCATGACGCAATTTCAGAAAATGCCGTAATACCACCGGCAGTTCGGTGTGCTCTCCCATTAACAGTGTTTTCATCGCAATGTGTTTCCTTTTTCTTTTTTAGGATGGCGGTAAAACGGAATTTTCTTTTTCCATAAACGAAAGGCATGCAGATAAATTCCGCTGACCATCCTGAAGGGTTCAAGAACTTTCAGTACAGCATAGCGATGCTGCTGTGAAGGAATTGTGATGGCCTGCAGGGAAAATTTCAGGGTGGCATCGAATTGCAGCACAGCCTGCTCAAACAGCTGCATATGAATCACATTTTGCTGTTCTGAAAAGCTAAAACGCCAACGATAATCTAGCTCCATCGGCATGAACGGCGACACATGAAAGGCCTTTTTAAAGTCAAACTGATGACTCTGGTACGGCGCATGTTCGTCTGCATTGTTTCGGCAGTCGTGAATGTAGACCTGTCTTTCATTCCACGGTGTGTTGGTGATTTCACTCAGTACAAATATCAGTTGGTCGGTGGCATCAAAGACTAGATAAAACACTACAGAATTAAAGCGAAAGCCGAGTGTTCGTGGCAAAGCCAGCACCCGGATAGACGCGGCATGCGGAAGCAGGTAGTTTTCCCGCGTGATTAGCAAACGTGCGACCTTCTGCCGAATCGAACCATATTCCATGGTCAGAAAATCCCGCTCATCTAGGGTCAGGAAATTCCAGTGCCTAGAAGACCATAGCCAGGATTTTTGGGTAAAGCTTGAGAGTTGATCCGGGTCAAACCATAGATAGGTTAGCTGGGTCTTAAAAGCATGGGTTTTGGGCAGGTAACGGCGATGCCTAATTTCGGCAGAGGCAATCGCCAGTGGATACATCTGCATCATGCGCTCCTAGCTGCCTGCTCGGTCTGCTGCAATAGCTGATCGACTACCCAGGAAGCACTACGTGCGCCATCCTCATGAAAGCCCCAGCCCCAGTAAGCACCACAGTATGAAGTGCGGTTCTGACCATTAACCTCTGCCCAGCGTTGTTGTGCTTCAATCGCAGTTGCATCAAACACCGGATGACGATAGTTTCGTTCCACCCAGACTTTTTTCGGATCAAGTCTAAAATTAGGATTAAGGGTCGCAAAGACCTGAGTTTTGCATTGCAGGTTTTGCAACTGGTTCATCCAATAGCTAAAACCATAGTGCATATTACTATGCTGGAATGGCGTTTGTTCAGATCCTTGACTCGAGGTTACATGTACATGCCAACTCGCCCATTGGCGACGAGATTTGGGCATAATACTAGTATCTGAATGCACCACCATGCGGTTATCCTGATAGCGGAACTTACCAAGTACGTCCCACTCCTGAGCAGAAGGGTCTTTCAGTAATTTCAGACTATCATCAGCATGGCTGGCAAATACAACCCAGTCAAAACGTTCGCTGCCGTGTGTCGTTTCAACCAGCACATCATTGGCACTACGGGATACATGCAGAACACCCATCTTGCGGAAGGTGATATTCGATTGGGACTGAATGGCACGAACGTAACGCGCTGATCCCCCCTTGACCGTAAGCCATAACGGCCGGTCTTTTAATTGCAACATGCGATGGTGCTGGAAAAAGCTCACCACAAATTTATAGGGAATTTGTCCAGCTTGCTCCACCGGGCAGGACCACAGCGCTCCACACATCGGATAGAGATGTTCCTGACGAAAGGCTGTGCTATATCCATGTTGATTTAAATACTCATCAATACTGAGCTGTGCATCGACCTGTTCCACATCCAGATCTTTATTCGCCGCATAGAAGCGGAACAGATCCGACAACATCGCGCGAAAATCAGCATTTAAAAAGTTTTGCGGTCTAAACAGCAGCGAGAATTTTTTCGATGGATTGTACTGCAAGCCCGTGACCTGATTATTCACCGAAAAGCCCATGTCACTGCTTTGTGATTGAATCCCGAGTTCTTTCAGCATGGCACAGAACAGTGGATAGTTATGCTCATTAAATACAATAAAGCCGCTATCCACGGCGACCTGTTCACCGTCTATATTCAGCTGATGGGTATCGGTATGACCGCCGAAGTAGTTATTCTTTTCGAAGACCGTGACTTCATGTACTTTGCTGAGTTTCCAGGCAGCATACAGACCGGAAATACCTGAACCAATAATTGCAATTTTCATGGTGATTCCTTCGATTGAATCGTGTGAATGTCTGCCGTAGCGGCTTTTTTCTGTTTCCGAGCCTGGGCAATTTTACTGGCTTCATAGACACGTGCCGGAATCGGCTTGAGTCCCCAGACCAGCCGCAGCCAGGACATGAGTTTCAGCAGGTAATAGGTCACATCAATCTGCCACCAGTAAAAGCCTTGCCGGGTACTGCCAGCATAATAATGATGGTTGTTATGCCATCCTTCGCCCAAGGTAATGATGGATAGGAATAAGTTGTTGCGGCTCTGATCTTCAGTGTCAAAATCCCGGCTGCCATAATGATGCGCCAGTGAATTGATACACAAGGTGGCATGGATCAGTAACACTGTAGAGATTACAAAGCCCCAGACCAGCAATTGTAGGCCGGATGTGCCGAGTTGCGGCCAGGTAATGGTCAGCCATTCCCCTAGTGCATAAATTCCGCCCGCGGTCAGCAGTACCACCATTAAACTGAAGCGATCCAGCCAGATCAGTTCCGGATATTTCAGCCAGTCCTTGATCACTTCTTTACGCGTGGCAAAATTATATTCATTTAAAAACCAGCCGACGTGGCTGTACCAAAAACCATGCGTCGAGGAATGCGGATCTTGCAAGGTATCGGTATAGCGGTGGTGATAGCGGTGATGTGCCGCCCACCAGAGCGGACCACGCTGCGCGCTCATGGTGCCAATCAGCACAAACAGGAACTGTACTGGGCGCGAAGTCTGAAAAGTTTTATGTGACAGATAACGATGGAAAAAAGCCGTAATGGAAAACATACGGATCAGGTAGAACAGCAGCATAAAGCCCAGCGCAAACCACGACACTCCCACCCAGAACACAGCGAAACAGGCCAGGTGCAACAGAATAAAGGGCAAAATCCGCAGCCACTGAATCTTGCTGTTTTCAGCCGTCAGTGTTTCGGGCGCTGTGGGTGTAGACCAGCTGTCTATCCATCGCATCAGACTGTTCAACATGGACTCATCCTATTTTCAAGCGATTGTCTTTATTCTATTTGATGAGTGTAATCAGTCAGATATGAATTTTATGTGAAGTAAATAAAAAAAGCCGAACTGTAGAGAGACTAGGCAGTTCGGCAAAAGGGTAACAGATTAATGCGGCAATTTGATCAGTTTTGTCACGTCATAACCATAATGTTTTGCGGTTTCCAGATAGGACTGATAGGTGGCTTCATCGAGTTGTGGTTCACGCGATAAAATCCACAGATATTTATTACTCGGTCCACCCACCAGCGCCACTTTATATTCCGGATCCACTCGTAATACCCAGTAATGACCTTTGGTAAACGGAATCCATCTTAAGCCTTGCGGCAAAAAACTGACCTTCAGTTTGCTGTTGCCCGCATTTTGCGGATAGGCAACTCCTTCAGAGCTGATCATCTCACCGTTGCCAATCCGGCAACTATTCAAGACACGCATGGTCTGATCGGCATTGAGGCTATATTGCGCCGTGATATCCGAGACGCATTTACGCTGAAAATACATCGGTAAATGCGCAATTTCATACCACTTGCCTGCATACTGCTGGATATCCACCTGATCGACTGCCTGAGACGCAGCAGTTTCTGCTCGGGTCGTTGTACTTAAGCTAATGATAGACAATGCTATCGCTGCAAAAGCAGACTTAAATCGCATCTTCATTTTTTAGCCTTGTTAGATCTCAGGATTAAGATAACCCAAGTCGATGTGAACAAAGTGTGAAGACAAAATGATGCGATAAAGCCCTAGACTGTTTTCTGGGTTAAAGCCATTCTTTGCTGTCATCTGCCACAGGGGTACCATGCATCACATGCTGAATCATGGCATAAGCAATACTGCCTTTAAACGGAATCTCTGGTAACTGATCAAACTTGAAAAATTGCGCGTCGCTTAGTTCATCTTCCTGAATCTGAATCTCACCCGAGTGATACTCTGCTCTGAAAGCCATCATCAGGTTGCTAGGAAACGGCCAAGGCTGGCTAGCCAGATATTGAATATTATTGATCTGCAGCCCAACTTCTTCCAGCGTCTCACGGCGTACTGCCTCCTCCAAAGTTTCACCCACTTCAACAAATCCTGCAATCAGGCTATACATCTGGGTTTTATTGTGGGCATTTTTTGCTAGCAGAATTTCATCTTCGCCGCGAGTGATGATAGTAATCACACAAGGATTCACCCGTGGATACTGGTTATAGCTACAGGATGGACAGACCATGGCATACTGGCTGGCATGCTGCTGTGTAGCATGGCCGCATTTACTGCAATAGCGGTGGTTACGACGCCACTCCAGTAACTGCACAGCACGGCTGGCCTGTTCAAACTGCGGCCTACTCCAGACCTGTACCAGTTGGCGGATCGGGACCAGTTGATAACCTTCGGGTACTGATTCATTTTCTTTTAGATCCCGTGCAATGACTTGGCCATTTTCCGACAGATCCAAGTCATGCTGCAGTTTTGCTACCTGCGGCAACTGAAAATGTTTATCCACTAGTAATTGCTGCTGTCTAAAAATATACGCTTTTGAATGCATACTCATGACATCCACTGATTAAAAAATCCCATACATAGAGGTGTATGGGACAAAACTAAGGAAGCTTACATAGAGTAACTGGAAACAAAATACTAGGCGCCAACTAATGAAATTACAACCATAATAATTTGTATATTGTTGATTAAAATCACATAACTTTCACGCCACTTATGAATAAAGAAATAATGCTAAGCGAGTTTCATCAATGGGCTTAGCGTTATAGCGTTGAACGGTTTATTGTTACAGCAATCATAATTTCTGTGTAATCCAAAACGATCATTTAGCCGAGTTGAATTGGCTCAACATGTGGGTTGATTTTTATTTTTCACAAAAAATTGAACTGCCTAGATTTAAACTGCGCTATCTTTCATAGGATCTGGAATGGCTATGCGTTTTGGTTTAATTTTGGGTGACCAGCTTCATCATCAGCTTGCTACGCTCAAAGCGCTGGATCGTACCTAGGATGTAATCCTAATGGCCGAAGTTGTGGAGGAGGCCACGTATGTTACCCATCATCCACAGAAAATTGCCCTGATTTTTAGCGCCATGCGTCATTTTGCCAAAGAACTCAAAGCAGAAGGCTGGCGTGTACGTTACCATGCTTTTCAATCTGATAGTCCGATTCGTAGCCTGCTGGATTTCGTAGAGTCACAGCAGCAACTCTTACCAGTCACAGAACTAGTCATTACGAACTGTGGGGAATATCGTTTACAGCAGCAGATTGAACAGTATTGGAGCAAGCATCTGCAACTGCCAGTACAGTGCCTGAATGATGAACGTTTTTTCTGTAGTCCACAGCAGTTCCAGCATTGGGCAAATCACTACCAGACTCTGCGTATGGAATATTTTTACCGGGAAATGCGCAAGAGGACTGGTTACTTGATGCAAGGACAGCAGCCGCTTGGAGAACAGTGGAACTATGACAGCGCCAATCGTAAGGCTTGGTCAGGCAGTCCACCATTGCCTCCTGTACTTCATTTTGAACAAGATCAGATTGATCTGGATGTACTTAAACTGGTTGAGCGCGAGTTTTCCCGTCACTCTGGCAGCCTTGACAACTTCCGCTGGGCCACCACACGTAGCAATGCTCTGCTTGCACTGGAGCATTTCATTAACCACAGTTTGCCGCATTTTGGAGATTATCAGGATGCCATGGTTCAGGGTGCAGACATGCTGTTTCACGGCCTGCTCTCGCCTTATCTAAATTGTGGTCTGTTACTGCCCAAAGAAGTCTGTGATGCGGCAGAAGCTGCCTACCATGCCGGTCATGCACCACTGAATGCAGTGGAAGGTTTTATCCGACAGATTCTCGGCTGGCGCGAATATGTTCGCGGAATTTACTGGCTGTACATGCCAGAATATGCCAGTCGCAATGCACTGCAGCACTCAGCACCATTGCCACAATTTTACTGGACTGGCCGTACTCGGATGAACTGTATGGCTGAGTGTTTCCGTAATACTTTTCAGCATGCCTATGCACATCATATCCAGCGTTTGATGGTGACTGGAAATTTTGCCTTATTAACTGGTGTAGACCCGCAGCAGATCAGCGAGTGGTATCTGGCAGTCTATGCCGATGCCTATGCATGGGTAGAACTACCGAACACGCTGGGTATGGCGATGCATGCCGATAGCGGCTTGATGGCCAGCAAACCCTATGCGGCCTCGGGCAATTACATCCATAAGATGTCCGATTACTGTAAGCACTGTAGCTACAATGTCAAAACTCGCACCGAGCTAGATAGCTGTCCGTTCAATAGCCTGTACTGGTATTTCATGATCCGGAATGAGGCGAAATTTCGTACTCATCCACGTATGGGCATGATCTATCGACAGCTAGATAAACTTAAAGATCGGCAGCAGATTATCAGCCATGCCCAGCAACTTCTTAGCCAGATCAATGAGTTATAAGCGATGAAAAAAAAAGCATCTCCCTGAAAAAATCTGTATGCACTGTTTGCGCCCTTTTACTTGGCGCAAGAAATGGCACCGCTGCTGGGAGGAAGTACAATATTGTTCTGAACGATGTAAACGTGAGTCCAGACAGCTTTCAAAATCAAACGCTTAGAAACGCTTGTATTGCCGTGAACAATAGGCCCGTATCACGTCGGGTGAACGCAGTTGCAGATGTTTGGTTTTTCGGCCGGTGACGCGTTCACGCCACATTTTAAAACTCGATGCTTTCATATTTTGCCACATCAAGCGGATCACCGCCGCTTCATTTAAACCATACTCACATAAAATAGCTTCAAAAGGAGTTCGATCTTCCCAAGCCATTTCTATAATTCTGGATAAATCTTCTTCAGAAAATTGATTCATACCATTCTCGTTTTAAT
>NZ_DEZM01000198.1:0-1841 GCF_002364825.1 Acinetobacter sp. UBA3132
AGTGTCATCACCTGGGAAGTCGTAAGTAGAAAGAAGTTCACGAACTTCCATTTCAACTAGCTCAAGAAGCTCTTCGTCGTCTACAAGGTCGCATTTGTTCAAGAATACAACGATGTAAGGTACACCTACCTGACGAGAAAGAAGGATGTGTTCACGAGTTTGTGGCATTGGACCATCAGTCGCAGCACATACAAGGATCGCGCCGTCCATCTGAGCAGCACCAGTAATCATGTTTTTAACATAATCGGCGTGGCCCGGGCAGTCTACGTGAGCGTAGTGACGAGTTGGAGAATCGTATTCTACGTGAGAAGTGTTAATGGTAATACCACGTGCTTTTTCTTCTGGTGCAGAGTCAATTGCAGCGTAGTCTTTCGCTTCACCACCGAATTTCTTCGCACATACAGTTGCAATCGCAGCTGTTAAAGTTGTTTTACCATGGTCAACGTGACCAATTGTGCCCACGTTAACGTGTGGCTTATTACGTTCGAACTTAGCCTTAGCCATGAGATCTTCCTTTTTGAACTGCTCATGCAGGATCACTGCATGAGCGCTTGGTTTTTAACTATGAATTAGTTTGGGCTTATAGTAATCGAAAGATTACTCGTCGTCACCTTTTTTACCGCCAGACTGGAACTTAGCGATGATGCCTTCAGCCACGTTACGTGGAGTTTCAGCATATTTAGCAAATTCCATAGAGTAAGTCGCACGACCTTGAGACATAGAACGCATATGAGTTGCATAACCGAACATCTCAGCAAGTGGAACTTCAGCTTTAATTGCTTTAGTACCACCAGGTAGATCGTCCATACCCTGAACCATACCACGACGACGGTTTAAGTCACCCATGATATCGCCCATGTAGTCTTCTGGAGTTTCTACTTCAACTTTCATGATAGGTTCAAGAAGAACAGGATCTGCTTTCATGAAACCGTCACGGAAGGCATAAGAACCAGCCATCTTGAACGATAATTCGTCAGAATCGACATCATGGTAAGAACCATCGAACAATGTCGCTTTGATGCCAACTACTGGATAACCAGCAAGGACACCATTCTTCATACGTTCTTGGATACCTTTGTCAACTGCACCGAAGAATTCTTTAGGTACTACACCACCTACAACTTCTTCAGCGAATTCGTATTCTTTACCAGCTTCAGGATCAAGCGGTTCTAAACGTACGTATACGTGACCGAATTTACCTTTACCACCAGTTTGACGTACGAACTTACCTTCTTGCTCAACAGTCTTTTTGATTGTTTCGCGGTAAGCAACCATTGGTTTACCAATGTTCGCTTCAACGTTGAATTCACGTTTCATACGGTCAACGATGATGTCAAGGTGAAGCTCACCCATACCAGCAATAATGGTTTGACCAGATTCTTCGTCAGTACGAACGCGGAATGATGGATCTTCCTTAGCCAAACGACCTAAAGCGATAGACATTTTTTCTTGGTCAGCTTTAGTTTTTGGTTCAACAGCCAATGCAATTACTGGCTCTGGGAATTCCATACGCTCTAGAGTGATGATGTTTTTCTCATCACATAGTGTATCACCAGTAGTTACGTCTTTAAGACCTACACACGCAGCGATGTCACCAGCACGGATTTCTTCAACGTCTTGACGATCGTTCGCGTGCATTTGCACGATACGGCCGATACGTTCACGTTTAGATTTAACCGGGTTATAAACAGAATCACCTTGTTTAAGAACACCAGAGTAAACACGTACGAAAGTTAAGTTACCTACGAATTTGTCGTTCATGATTTTGAACGCAAGTGCAGAGAACGGAGCTTCGTCAGATGCTTCACGAATCGCTTTAGTTTCAGCTTTGTCGTCAAGAA
>NZ_DEZM01000198.1:2092-17837 GCF_002364825.1 Acinetobacter sp. UBA3132
TCCAACATACGTTGAACACCTTTGTTTTTGAACGCTGTACCACAAAGCATTGGTTGAATTTCACAAGCCAATGTTTGAACACGTAGACCAGCAACGATTTGTTCTTTAGTCAAATCGCCATTGTTCAGGTATTCGTCCATTAACTCTTCAGAAGCTTCAGCAGCAGCTTCAACCATGTTTGTACGCCATTCTTCAGCAGTTTCTTGAAGATCAGCAGGGATATCACCGTACTCGAACTTCATACCTTGTGAAGCTTCGTCCCAAATGATCGCTTTCATTTCGATCAAGTCGATAACGCCTTGGAAGTTTTCTTCAGCGCCAACAGGGATTACTACAGGTACAGGGTGCGCACCAAGACGTGTTTTCATTTGTTCAACAACACGGAAGAAGTTTGCACCAGTACGGTCCATCTTGTTCACGAATGCTAAACGAGGCACTTGGTATTTGTTAGCTTGACGCCATACAGTTTCAGACTGAGGTTGTACACCACCTACAGCACAGTAAACCATACATGCACCATCAAGAACACGCATAGAACGCTCAACTTCGATTGTGAAGTCAACGTGTCCCGGGGTATCAATTACGTTGATACGGTGTTCTGGGAACTGCTTAGACATACCTGACCAGAATGTAGTGGTAGCAGCAGAAGTAATGGTAATACCACGTTCTTGCTCTTGCTCCATCCAGTCCATTGTTGCTGCACCATCATGTACTTCACCAATTTTGTGAGATACACCTGTGTAGAACAAGATACGTTCAGTAGTTGTGGTTTTACCCGCATCGATGTGCGCAGAAATACCAATATTACGGTAACGAGAAATTGGGGTTTGACGAGCCATGATCTCTTGCATTCCTAAATTTTGTTGTTTAAAACAGGACGCTTTAAGTTGCTAGCAACTTAAAGCGCTTTGATGACAATTGGGTGAAACCCATATCATCACCGTCCTGATAAGGGCCTGTTTTATTTGCTTAGAAACGGTAGTGAGAGAATGCTTTGTTGGCTTCAGCCATACGGTGCACATCTTCACGTTTTTTAACCGCTGCGCCTTTACCTTCAGCTGCATCAAGCAACTCGCCAGCAAGACGTAAAGCCATAGTTTTTTCAGAACGCTTAGCAGCAGCATCTACTAACCAACGCATAGCCAAGGCAGTACGACGGGATGGGCGCACTTCCATAGGTACCTGGTATGTAGCACCACCAACACGGCGTGCTTTTACTTCGACCATAGGACGAACTTTTTCAAGAGTAGTCTCGAAAAATTCAACTGGGTCTACTTTAGATTTTTCTTGAACGCGGTCTAAAGCACCGTAAACGATACTTTCAGCAATAGATTTTTTACCATCTTGCATTACGTGGTTCATGAATTTAGCGATTGTTTGGCTACTGAATTTCGGATCCGGAAGGATTTCACGAGCAGCGACTACGCGACGTCTTGGCATTTTAAACTACCTATAAATATGACACTTCAGGTTTATCCAGCATTAGCACAAAGTGTCATGTGCATTCGCTGGCCTTACTACACGTCGCTTGAATTTCACAAAATTAAATGCAGAAATCAGACAAGCGAGACGATAAAGGATTGCAGTTCTAGCGAACTAAGAAGTTAATCTCGAAAGATCAATTATTTCTTAGGACGTTTAGTACCGTATTTAGAACGAGACTGGTTACGATCTTTAACACCAGCACAGTCTAAAGAACCACGAACGGTATGGTAACGTACACCTGGTAAGTCTTTAACACGACCACCACGGATAAGAACAACACTGTGCTCTTGCAGGTTATGGCCTTCACCACCGATGTAGCTAGAAACTTCAAAACCTGAAGTTAAGCGAACACGGCAAACTTTACGCATTGCTGAGTTAGGTTTTTTAGGTGTAGTTGTGTAAACACGTGTACAAACACCACGGCGCTGTGGACAAGCCTTCAACGCAGGAACTTTAGATTTTTCAATCAAAGTCGTACGACCCTTACGGATCAACTGATTTGTTGTTGCCATTTGGCAATTCTCCCGTTAATAAAAAGCCCCAAAAACTACTACTTTTTGAGGGCATGCAATTGTAAGTCAAGATGCAAAATTGGTCAACATGATAGAAGCAGGCAAATCCACATCCGCTCTTGCTTACAATTGCTTATTACTTTCATATCCTTACTATTTTTCTTACAGATTAATCTGCATCTTTTGTAACATCTTCCGTTGATTTTTTAGCAGAAGATTTTGTCGCTTTTTTTGGCTTTTGCTGTGCAGTTTCCGTATCTGCTTCGCTCTGATCATTTTTAGTATCAGCGGCAGCGACTTCAGCCTCTTCTGTGACATCGCCCTCAGCTTCTGCTTGCGCAAGCGTATCTTCGATATCTTCAGGTGCCGGCTCACTCAGTGCTGGTTGCTGTACATGCTTATCCGCAACCGGTTCTACCAACTTATCAGCTAATGAATCCAAGCCTTCACTGACCTCTTCATCTTTTGCTTCATCTGTGACTTGAGAATCTGTCTTTTTCAGCACTTTTACCTGAGTAATATGATCATTCCCTTCAATCGGAATCTCTTTATCTAAAATTAACTCATCCCCGGTATGACCATTTTTCTTGATATTTTCCAGTAGTTTTGGTGCAGCCTGTTGCAGCAATGCTTTAGATTTTTCATAGGCCTCTAAAACAGAAACAGAGCTGTCACGATGCTGTAGCAGATATTGACGTGCATTCGAGAACACATCCTGCGCTTTCTGATTAACATCCTCGACAAAACGGCGACTGTATACTGCGCCTACCCCAGCACCCGCTAACGGTACCAATTTAGATAGTTGTTCAATCAGGGAAACTTTCGGTATATGGTTTATCCATTCCCATTTCGATTGACCATCTTCCTGATGCAGGAATTTGCGTAGCAGCTCAGTATCATTACTTGAACCCAACATGGCTTGTAACTGGGAAATGTCATGGGTTTTTAAAGTAGCACCTAGCGCTCTTAAGCCCAACAATACAGTTTGCTTTTCTGCAATCAGACTCAGATCAATCTGACGGAAGATATGCTGCACGATATCCTGATCTTCTTCTTTACTTAAATCAAAACCATAAGAACGGCCAACCTGATAAATAGTACGCAATGCCAGCACCAAAGATGTAGGAATATCCACTGCTGTACCAATTACCCCAGTTGCCCCGGAGAATGCACCTTGAACTGCAGCAATCCATTTATTCTGTTCACCAAACGCTTGAGAAATACGCTTAGAACGATTGACATCCTGGGTGAGTTCTTCCAGATCACGCACTCCCGCTTCATCAAGAATGGCATCTACCGAACTGATGTCATTGGTAAACTGATTCAGATGATCAAAGAAATAATCGGACACTTTTTCGCTAAACTTGGGCGAAATGAAATGCGTAACATTATTCACTGTATTGAAATGACGGCCAAACAACTGGCGCGATACACTTGGTAGATGTTCACGTAACATCTCCTGTGGATTGTCGTATTTTTTTGATTCAAATGGACTCTTGGCTTGAGCTGCGCCATTGACCACCTTATCTACATTCAGCGCTTGTGTGACCTTCGAAACCGAATCAGGTGCAACATGGTTGAATAGATCCAAACCTGTTGTACTGAACTTTTTCGCCACTCCAAACGCACTGGAGATGAAGCCATTTGATTGTTTATTATTGGTATTTGTCATTCCTTACCTCAGCGTGCACGTGCTTGTATTTTGTATAAATACTAGGTGCTAGCAGCGTTTATCTCAACCTTATTCTGTTTCATTTAGTAATCCCTCTGTGTAGGAATCTCTATTCGAATGTACAACGTACTGGGCATAACATTTGCCATAAGATTTCAAAAATCTTTCTGTTATGATGTTCCTCATTGTGAACAATGGGTCAGCACCA
The DNA here is from genome assembly GCF_002364825.1 of Acinetobacter sp. UBA3132. Taxonomy (NCBI): domain Bacteria; kingdom Pseudomonadati; phylum Pseudomonadota; class Gammaproteobacteria; order Moraxellales; family Moraxellaceae; genus Acinetobacter; species Acinetobacter sp. UBA3132. Next base: position 5,970 of record NZ_DEZM01000198.1, read on the forward strand.
TATTTAACGCTTGATGAAAACGCTAAATATCTCCCCTGACCATAAAGATGAACTATAAGGATCTGTAGATGAAACGTGTTGTCATCACTGGTATGGGTATTAACTCATGCATCGGAAATACATTGGAAGATGTAACTCACTCTTTACAAAACGGGATTTCAGGCACACGTTTAAATCCAGTCTATGCTGAACTGAACTTTAAAAGTCATGTCAGCGCGGCTGCTGAGCAGGATTTTGACAATATCGACCGTCGTCTCAAACGCTTTATGGGTGTTTGTGCCATGTATGCCTACAATTCGGCAATTGCAGCGGTTGAGCATGCTGGTCTGAAACCGGAAGATCTGGCGGGCAACCCACGCTATGGTATTGCAGGCGGCTCAGGCGGTAACTCAACAGCATCTGTAATAGAAATGGCGAAATTACTCGAAGAAAAAGGTGCACGTAAAATTGGCCCGTTCTTCGTACCCCGCAATATGTCAAATACCATTACAGCCAACGTTGGTGTAGCGCTTAAACTTCAAGGTATTGCTCACTCAATTACCAGCGCATGCGCAACTTCTGCTGATGCGATTGGTTATGCCTATAACCTGATTCAATTGGGTAAACAGGACTTGATGCTTGCCGGTGGCGGTGAAGAAGATCACTGGTCTCAAAGCTTGCTGTTTGATGCGATGGGTGCACTGTGTTCGAAATACAATGACACACCTGAAACTGCATCTCGTCCATATTCAGCAGACCGTGACGGTTTCGTGATTGCTGGCGGTGGCGGTTTCGTGGTGCTTGAATCCCTTGAACACGCTCAAGCACGTGGTGCCAATATTCTTGCGGAAGTCGTAGCTTATGCAGCAAACTCTGATGGTGCCGATATGGTTGCGCCAAGTGGTGAAGGTGCAACGCGTTGTGTATTGATGGCTTTAGAAGAAGCAAAACAGCATGGTGTAGACAAGATTGACTATGTAAATACGCATGGTACCTCTACTCCAGCAGGCGACATTACAGAACTTAAGGCAATGGAACGTGCGTTTGGTGAAGGCCAGGTTCCTTCACTTAGCTCGACCAAGTCTATGACAGGTCACAGCCTAGGTGCTGCTGGTGTTCAAGAAGCAATTTATTCAGTTCTGATGATGCAAAATGATTTTATTGCGCCAAACATCAACGTGACTGAGCTGGATGAAGGTGCGAAACCGTTTGATATCGTGCTTGAAAAACGTGACGCAAAATTGAATACTGTGATGAGTAACAGTTTCGGTTTCGGCGGCGTAAATGCTTGTCTCATCTTCAAAAAATGGGAAGGCTAAGCTGCCCAATTTAGGGTGACTTGATGGATGCTCCTTCTGATGCTTTCCTTTGGGTAAAAGCATTACATATTATTGCAGTGGTTTGCTGGTTCGCGGCTTTGTTCTACTTGCCACGTTTATATGTTTATCATGCCATGAGCGAAGATACCGTGAGTCATCAACGCTTTGAAGTCATGGAGCGTAAGCTGTACCGTGGCATCATGTGGCCAGCAATGCTGGCCACCCTGATTACGGCACACTTTCTGGTGGATTGGGGTGATGCAACGCGTCATTACCATGAAGCCTTATGGTTCTACCTTAAAGTCGGCCTGGTTGGCTTATTGGTGATTTACCATCTGGTCTGTGGTTATTACCGCAAGAAGCTGATTGATAATGCCCATTACAAGTCACACAAGTTTTGGCGTTATTTTAATGAGATGCCAACCCTACTCTTATTTGCAGTGGTGATTCTGGTGGTGGTTAAACCTACCTTCTAGTTTAGCTACTCAATAAAAAAATCCCCGATCAGTCGGGGATTTTTTATGTCTTAGATTCTAAATTTACATCTCTACCTGAAGCTTACGAACTCTTGGCAGATACAGCAGGCGATAGGTCACCGCCAGAATTAACAGCCATAACGGACTGATCATCAAGGCTTTCAAGGTATCTGGTTCCAGACTCAAAATCACCAAAGCAAAGAACAGGAATGCCAGCACGATATAAGACATCCATACACCGCCCGGCATTTTAAAAGTCGAAGCAGTATGTTTTTCCGGTTGCTGCTTACGGTAGCGGATATAGCACACCATAATGATGCTCCAGATACTGATAAACAGGATCACACACAGTGAGCTCGCCAAGGTAAAGGCTTCCATCGTATTCGGTACAAAATACTGGAATGCTGCACCCAGCAGAATAAAAGTACAGGAGAACATCAGACCTTTCGCCGGTACTGCACGGCTCGACAGTTGTGCCAAGGCTTGCGGTGCCTGACCACCCCGCGCCAGACCAAACAGCATCCGGCTGGTGGAGAATACGCCACTGTTCATCGAAGACATCACGGAGGACAAGACCACAAAATTCATGATAATGGCGGACGTTGGAATCCCTGCATATAAGAACAGGCTAACGAATGGGCTCTGATCTGCAGGAATCTGGCTCCATGGCGTGACTGCCATAATCACCAGCAATGACAATACGTAGAACAGAATGATACGGGTTGGAATCGCATTGACCGCTTTAGGTAAATTCTTTTCCGGGTCTTTGGTTTCAGCCGCCATAGTGCCTAGTAGCTCCACTCCCACAAAAGCAAACATCGCAATCTGGAAACCTGCCAGAAAGCCAGTCACACCTTTCGGGAACAGCCCATCTGACCAGACATGACTAAAGCTGGCCGTCGCACCGCTTGGCGCCTGAAAACCACTAAAGACCATATAACCACCGACAAAAATCAGGCCAATAATTGCCAGAATCTTGATCAGGGCAAACCAGAATTCAATCTCACCAAAGAGTTTTACTGTCACCAGGTTAATACCCAGAATCAAGAGCACACAGGCAGCGCTGATCAGCGCCTGTCCCGTCGGGGTAAAGGCTGTACCTTCGGGTAACCAGAAATTCAGGTAGTTAATAATCGCAGCCAGATCGGCAATACCGACCAGCACCCAGCCCAACCAGTACGACCAGCCAATGTAATAGCCTGCACCCGGACCGATCAGATCATGTGCCATATCAATAAAAGACTTGTACTGCAGATTCGACAGCAGCATTTCACCAAGAGCACGCATTAAAAAGAAAAACATCCCGCCAATGATCATATAGATCAGCAGGATCGAAGGGCCAGCCAGGGCGATGGTCTTCCCCGACCCCATAAACAGGCCGGTACCGATACAGCCACCAATGGCAATCAGCTGTAAATGCCGATTAGATAACTTGCGTTGTAGCTCATGTTGCGACGGCGCTGCGTCATCTCTAGAGGGTGTAGTATTCATCTTCAGTTCCTTTTTCGCATCAGACCCTTGCCCGCCTGATCAGATTTCCTCCTGAAATCCTGATTCAGATGCAGTTTCATTTAATAAGTTAAATGATCGGGTCTGATGTTGTTACAAAATTAAGTTGGGAGATTTCAAACATCAAAACAACTTAGGGCTGTGCTGCAATCACTGCAATTTCAATCAGCCAGTCTGGATTGACCAGATCCGCCTGAATGGTGGCACGTGTCGGAGTGTTATGACCTTGCAGCCATTCCACCCAGAGTTGGTTTACGCTGCTAAAGTCAGCTAAATGCTTGATAAATAATTGCGCCGAAAGCAACCGGCTTTTATCAGTATTTGCCAGCGCAAGCAGTTCATCAATCTTGGCAAAGACCTCCAAGGTCTGTCCGTGTATATCCAGATCGGTACGTGTTGGCACCTGCCCTGATAAATACACGGTCTTGTTGTGAATAGTGACAGCACTCATTACCTGATTGCTGCCGATACGTTGAATATCACTATGTTCCATCATAAATTTTCCTCTCCATTTTTTCCGTTAATGGGTCAATATTGAATTTCAGGTTTCAACCTGTACTGGCACACGAGCGGTAATGCCACACATCAACTCATAGCCCACTGTTCCTGATCCTGCTGCAACTTCATCAATGGGCAGCACTGTGCCGTGGGTCGACCGCCCCCAGAGCACCACTTCACTACCAATGTTCGTTTGAGAAAGTTCAGTCAGATCAACTGTCAGCATATCCATACTGACCCGCCCAATGGTTTGGGTTCTAACACCATCCACCAGCACTGGTGTACCGGTCTGGCTAATACGCTGATAACCATCCGCGTAACCACAAGCCACAACACCAATTCGCATCGCCTGCTCCGCAACAAAGTTGGACCCATAACCGACACTTTGACCTACCTGAATATTCTGAATTGCAATGATTTCACTGCGTAAGCTCATACTTGGTTGGAGATTCCAGTCTTGAATACTATGGCTTGGATAATCTGGTGAACTGCCATAGAGCATGATGCCGCTACGTACAATATCGGAATGCAAGCTTTGATGATGGCGTAGAATGGCCGCACTATTACTGAGTGAGGTTTCAGCCTCAAGCCCATGAATGGTTTGGCTAAAAATCAGGTTTTGATATTCAATGCCATCCAATCCAAAACGCTCGCCATCCGCATCAGAGAAATGGGTCATATGGGTTATGGAACGGACATTATTTAGCTGGTGCAGCTCCTGCCAGATTTCTGCATATTCATGCGGCTGAAAACCTAGACGGTTCATGCCGCTGTTCAGTTTCACCCAGACTTTAAGGCCTTTAGTGATATAAGCATCTTTATGAGCCATTAGCCAGTCAAGCTGCACCTGATGATGCACCACAACTTCGATATTCTGATTGATCACGATTTGCATTTCATCAGCAGAGAAAATACCTTCAATCAGCGTAATCGGTTGCTGATAGCCGAGTTCACGAATTTCCAGTGCTTCCTGAAGGCATGCAACACCGAAGGCATCGCTATCTTTTAAGGCTGCTAAGCAGTCTTTAACTCCATGTCCGTAAGCATTGGCTTTAACCATGCTGACGATTTTAGCGGTTGGGGCAAGTTGTTTGACACGGTTTAAATTATATTGCAGTGCTGTATTGTCAATATAAACTGTTGCTTGGCGCACCCTAGATACTCCTTCGGGATGACAAAATGATGTTGTGTGAAATACACAAAAGAGGGAGAGAAATAACTGTATTGATAAAACAAAATCAGTCATTTCAAAATTGTAAATATTGTAGTCCTATCTGCCACAAATGGACATGCTCATTTATATAATTTCCTCCAAGGTATGCTTAAGCAATAAAAAAAGAGACCATTTGAGTCTCTTTTTTTTAATCAGGTTTAAGCAGAATATTTATTCTTCATCATCATACTGCGCATAGAACTCAGGAGAGAGGTTACTAAAGCGCGTGTATTGACCTTCAAAAGCCAGACGCACAGTACCAATTGGACCGTTACGCTGTTTACCGATAATAATTTCAGCAGTCCCGGCTTCTTTAGATTCCTTGTTATAGACTTCATCACGGTAAATAAACATGATCAAATCGGCATCCTGCTCGATCGCACCAGATTCACGTAAGTCAGACATAACTGGACGTTTGTTTGGACGGTTTTCCAGAGAACGGTTCAACTGCGATAAGGCAATAACAGGGCACTGCATTTCTTTAGCGAGCGCTTTTAAGCTACGGGAAATTTCCGAAATCTCGCCGACACGATTATCCCCCATGCCAGGCACTTTCATGAGCTGCAAGTAATCGACCATGATACAGCCGAGCTTACCGCCATGCATTTTGGCAATGCGACGCGCACGTGCACGAACTTCCGTTGGTGGCAGAGCAGAGGAGTCATCGATATACAGGTTCTTTTCCTGCAAATGCACAATGGTGCTGGTGACTTTAGACCATTCATCACTGTCCATTTTACCAGCACGTAAATGACCCTGATGCACACGACCAAAGGATGAAATCAAACGCATCGCGATCGAGTCGGCTGGCATCTCCATCGAGTAAACCAGGGCAGGCAGATTGTTGTTAAACAGCACACTTTCTACCAGATTCATGGCAAACGTGGTTTTACCCATCGATGGACGGGCTGCAACAATAATCAGGTCACCGGATTGCATACCGGAGGTTTTATTGTCGAGTTCGACGAAGCCGGTGGTGAGACCAGTAATCGAACCTTCCATTTGTGAAAGTTCATTCAATTTATCAAAGACATCTGCAACGACGGTATTGATTGCCTTCGGCCCTTGTGCCTTGGCATTATTATTATGTTGCTCGGCAATCGAAAAAATATTGGTTTCTGCCAGATCCAGAATTTCACTGACGCTACGACCTTTGGTGTCATAGGCATTTTGCAGGATTTCAGAACTGACTTTAATCATGCTACGTAAGGTCGAGAATTCCTTGATCTTGTTGGCGTAAGTTTCCAGGTTGTAGAAACTTGATGGCGAGTCAGCCATGAGCTGCATCAGGTATTCTTCACCACCAATGGCATCCAGCAGATTCTGTTTAATTAGCCAGTCATGCACCAGTACGGCATCGTAAGGAGAGTTGTCCTTGGACAGCTGATCAATCGCACGGAAGATATATTTATGACGGGTTGCATAAAAATCGTTCTCAGTAAGCACATCACCGACTTGTTCAAAAGATTCGGCAACCGTCATTAAGGCAGCAAGTACAGCTTGTTCAATCGCTAAATTGTGTGGAGGCGTGCGAAACTCCTTGAGCTGAGTATCAGCAACAATTTCTGGTTTAGCGCTGTTGTGCTTAGTGCTGGCATTCGCCTGTGACATATAAAGCCCTGAATTTTAATACAATGGTTTAAATATTCTCGGAGATGGATAGCAACTATCAACTACGAAGTGAAATAATACGCGTTCCGTTAAAAAATGCGAAGTGTATTTTTAAAATTACGCGAATAATAAAATGAAAGTGAGATATGCCATATCTTCGAATTATTTTAGATAAAAAAAGAGCATGCCAAAGCATGCTCTTTTTCTTGGTGAGAAATTACTCAGCTACGATAGTAACTAGAACTTCTGCAACAACATCATGGTGCAATTGGATTGCGATGTTGAATTCACCAGTGTTGCGAAGTGCGCCATTTGGAAGACGTACTTCTGCACGGTCAACTGTAAGACCAGCATTTGTCAACGCGTCAGCGATGTCACGAGTACCGATAGAACCGAACAGTTTACCTTCGTCACCAGCTTTCGCAGTGATTACGATATTTACTTCGTTCAATTGGTCAGCACGTGCTTGAGCAGCAGCTAAAATATCAGCTTCAGCTTTCTCAAGTTCAGCACGACGAGCTTCAAAAGCCGCAGTGTTTGACTCAGTAGCAGCAACTGCCATACCTTGTGGGATCAAGAAGTTACGGCCGTAACCAGCTTTAACTGAAACTTTATCACCAAGTTTACCAAGGTTTTTAATGCGTTGTAATAAGATAATATCCACAGCTCAACCTCACTTATGATTGTCAGTGTAAGGGATCAAAGACAAGTAGCGAGCTTGTTTGATAGCAAGCGCTAATTGACGTTGGTAACGAGCTTTAGTACCTGTAATACGGCTAGGAACAATCTTGCCGTTTTCAGTGATGTACTGTTTTAAAGTGTCGATATCTTTGTAGTCGATGTACGTAACGTTCTCAGCTGTAAAGCGGCAGAACTTGCGACGACGGTAAAAACGTGCCATGTTAGGTTCTCCTTATGCTTCAGCAGAGTCTTGAGCGTGTTGTGCTTCTTCACGTTGAGCTTTACGCGCACGTTTTTCTTCAGCACTCTTAGCCAATAGTGACTCTTCAGTGATAGCGTTTTCACGACGGATGATAAGGCTACGAATGATTGCGTCGTTATAACGGAATAATTCTTCAAGCTCATCAAGAGTAGTTTGACCACACTCAACATTCATAAGAATGTAGTGAGCTTTGTGGATCTTGTTGATTGGGTAAGCCAATTGACGACGGCCCCAGTCTTCAAGACGGTGGATTTGACCTTCAGCTTCTTTGATGTGAGTTAGGTAACGTTCTACCATACCCACAACTTGATCGCTTTGGTCTGGATGTACCAATAGTACGATTTCGTAGTGACGCATTGTCAGCTCCTTACGGTTTAAACAGCCCCAATTTTTAAGTCAATTGAAGCAAGGAGTCACAACCAGGGTTGTGTCGCAATATTTGCGAAGCGTGAAGTTTAGTGGGTTTTGGGGAGAAATACAACCAGATTGGCAAGAATTGCATAATTAAACAGCAGTTTTGTACGGGCTGGAATGAGTAGCACAGAAAAGAGAAGAGAAAATTGACTGAGATTAATTAATTGGTGATTTAATGATGGTTGGTAATGAGATAATTCTAATCTCGCCATAATGAGTATCTTTTTATTCAAGTAGAATTCTTATTTTATGCGTTAAATGCACTTTAGAAAGATTGAAGTGTATTTTTGCAGTTGGTTTCAGAAGGACAGGGTTTATAAAGATAAGAGCAGAAGTATTTAAAAGAGAGTCGGAGAAATAACAGGCTCAAATAAAAAAGATAGAGTAAAACTCTATCTTTTTAAAAAATGATATAAGGCATCTTTGGAGCAGTCGATGTAAAGCAGAACAGAATACTGATCACAGTAATCAGCTTCACAGAATACATAAAATACTGCTTGGCCCACGCCTCATCATCTTCAGCCTTAAAGCCCTGAATACTTAAATAAATCCAGTATAGGGTTAAGATGTTCAACACCACCATATAGAGCCAGTTGGCATAGCCAAAGAAAAACAGGCCATTCATGACAACCCCAAACAGAACCACATAGATCAGCGATTCAATCTTGGTGCGGTGAATTGAACGTGCTACAGGCAAGATTGGAATGCTTGCATTTTTGTAATCTTGAAAACGGTAAACTGCAATTCCCCACGAGTGAGGCATTTGCCAAAAGGCATACCCAACGAAGATCAGCAGGGCACCTAAGTCAAACTGATTTGCAACTGCGGTATAACCAATCACAGGCGGAGCTGCGCCAGAAATACTGCCTACCAGAGTCTGGTGAATAGTTGTTCGTTTTGTCCATAAGCTGTAAAAACCAACGTATACGACAAAACCAATAACTGCGAATAGGAAAGCGTATGCATTTACCCAAAACCAGAGAACACTAAAACCGACCAGGCCTAATACAAAAGCAAAGGAAAGTGCGACAGGTTCAGAAATGGTTTTTTTAACAAGAGCACGATTTTGTGTGCGCTGCATTTTCTGGTCGATGTCCTGGTCAATTACATTATTGACCACACATCCTGATGCTACAACAAATGTAGTACCAAAAAGGGTAAGGAGCAGGAGAAGGAAATCTACAGAACCTTGAGCGGCTACAAAGTAGCCGCCCAAAGTGGTAACAAAGTTACCAAAGAGAATTCCTGGCTTAGTCAGGAATAAATACTTTTTCAGCATGACAACCAGTTTAGATCATCATGTTGTAGTGAAGGTAGTTCATGATCCATACAGAACCTACTAAAAGAATAGCAATGGTTAAGATGGTATACACAAATGCAATTACGTTCCAGCGTTGCTCTGAAGAAGAGTTCATGTGCAGGAAGTAAATCAGCTGTACAAGAATCTGAGCAACCGCAGTGATCGCGATGACAGTAATCAAGATACCACGGCCAAAACCGCCCGCCATAACCATACCGAATGGAATTACAGTAAGGATAACAGACAGGATGAAGCCGATAGTGTATTGCTTCACGTTACCGTGTGATTCGCCAGCAGCGTTATGATCATGACTCATTACAGAACTCCCATCAAGTAAACTACGCTGAATACACAGATCCATACGATGTCAAGGAAGTGCCAGAACAAGCTTAGGCAAGCTAGACGACGCGTGTTTGCAAGAGTCAAACCATATTTCTTGATTTGAATCATAAGCACGATCATCCAGACTAGACCAGAAGTTACGTGAATACCGTGCGTACCTACCAAAGTAAAGAACGCAGATAAGAACGCACTTGTGCTTGGACCGTGACCCGCATGAACTAAGTGATTGAACTCATATAGTTCCATGCCGATGAAGATAGCACCGAATACCCAAGTAATCGCTAACCAGGTTAGTACTTTTGCAACGTCTTTTTTGTATGCAGCAAGAACTGCAAAACCAAAGGTTACAGAAGAGATCAGAAGGGCGAAGGTTTCAGTAAGAACGAAGCCTAAAGAATCGCCAAACAGATCTTTCGCACTTGGAGTGCCCACAGGAATGTGGCTACTCAAAACAGCGAATGCAATGAAGAGTGTACCGAAAAGGACAAGGTCACTCATCAAGTAAGTCCAGAAACCAAAGACAGTGATGTCAGTATCATCGTGATGATGATGCTCATCGTGTCCGTGGTTGTCGTGATGAAGTACTTCAGCCATGGTCTTAGTCCTTCTTCAAGTGTTTTTCAAGGATCGCATAGCGTTCACTTTCGATACGCTCAACTTCAGCAGCTGGAACATAGTAATCCACTTTCTTGGTGAAAGAAGAAACGATGAAGCTGATGATAGATGCAACGAAAGTAACAACTACTAACCACCAGATGTGCCAGATTAACGCGAAGCCCATAACAGTGATGAACATGGCGATAACGAAACCAGCAGCACGGTTAGTCGGCATATGGATGTCTTCGTACTTGGTTGGTTTTGCGTATGCAACGCCATTCTCTTTGTCAGTCCAGAAAGTATCAATACCATTGATCTTTGGAAGGTAAGCAAAGTTATAGAATGGAGATGGAGACGAAGTAGCCCACTCAAGTGTACGACCATCCCAGATATCGCCTGTATAGTCCATATTTTGTTCGCGTTGCAAGAAACCAACAACGATCTGCATAATGAAGCAGGCAATACCTAGTGCAATAAGAATCGCACCGAACATCGCGATATTTACATATGGGTCCCATTCTGGGTTGTCAAATGTATTCAGACGACGAGTCATACCCATGAAACCAAGGATATAAAGTGGCATGAATGCAAAGTAGAAACCGAAGAACCAGAACCAGAATGCTGCTTTACCCCAAGTTTCATTTAGTTTCCAGCCAAACATTTTTGGCCAGTAGTAAATGATACCTGCGAACATTGCGAATACTACACCACCAATAATTACGTTATGGAAGTGAGCGATCAGGAATAAAGAGTTATGTACCAGGAAGTCCGCTGGTGGAACTGCCATCAATACACCTGTTAAACCACCGATACCGAAAGTCACAAGGAAGCCAAGTGTCCATAGCATTGGAGTAGTGTAAGTAATGCGGCCCTTGTACATGGTGAACAACCAAGAGAAGATTTTTACACCAGTCGGGATCGCAATAATCATGGTCATGATACCGAAGAACGCGTTAACGTTGGCACCAGCACCCATTGTAAAGAAGTGGTGAACCCAAACAACCAGTGAAAGAACACCAATTGCTACAGTTGCGTACACCATAGATTTGTAGCCGAACAATGCTTTGCGTGAGAACACTGAAGTTACTTCTGAGTAAATACCAAAAGCTGGTAATACCAAGATATAAACTTCTGGGTGACCCCAAGTCCAAATCAAGTTCACGTACAACATTGGGCTACCACCCATGTCATTTGTGAAGAAGTGGAAGCCGAAGTAACGGTCAAGAGACAGCATTGCAAGTGTTGCAGTTAACACTGGGAAGGTTGCAACGATTAATACAACTGTTACAAGCGAAGTCCAAGTGAAAATCGGCATATCCATCATCTTCATGCCAGGCGCACGCATTTTGATGATGGTAACAAAGAAGTTAACACCAGTAAGAAGCGTACCTAGACCTGAAACCTGAAGTGCCCAGATATAGTAGTCAACACCAACACCTGGAGAATATTCAATGCCTGATAGTGGAGGGTATGCCATCCAACCAGTTGCAGCGAACTCACCAAGAGCCAGAGATACCATCATCAGACCCGCAGCACCAGCAAAAAGCCAGAAGCTCAGAGAGTTTAATAATGGGAAGGCAACGTCACGCGCACCGATTTGAAGCGGTACAGCTACGTTCATTAAGCCAACTACCAGACCCATTGCTACGAAGAAGATCATGATCACG
>NZ_DEZM01000169.1:0-4344 GCF_002364825.1 Acinetobacter sp. UBA3132
ACAGCTTTCCAGTGCTTCTGAGCGTGATTACGAGCTCCTGTTCGAAACACTGAGTAAACAGTTTGGTCGTCTGGACGGAATTCTGCATAATGCAGGCATGCTCGGTGAACGGATTGAACTGGCAAACTATAGCCCCGGCGTCTGGGATGATGTAATGGCTGTCAACCTGCGTGCACCCTTTGTGCTGACTCAGGCCCTGCTTCCTCTGCTCGAAAAATCTGAGCATGCTTCCGTGGTCTTTACCAGTTCAGGTGTAGGCCGTCAGGTGCGTGAACGCTGGGGAGCTTATTCAGTTTCCAAGGTTGCTATTGAAGCGGTAAGCCAGCTATTTGCCAAAGAAAATGTACATCCACATGTGCGCTTTAACTGCATTAATCCGGGTGCAACCCGGACTGCGATGCGTTCTAAAGCCTATCCGGATGAAGATCCACTAACCTTGCCAACCCCGGAATCGATTATGCCGGCTTATCTGTACCTGATGGGTGATGATAGTCTGCATATGAATGGTCAAAGTATTGATGCGCAGGATTAACTGCTGATTGAAGTGAACATGATTGAAATGAGGGAGCCTTGGCTCCCTTTTTTATTGCTATTTTTAGACAGAAATAATGCATAAATCTTCTCTGACTCCACCCTGGTCGCATTGAGTTTCGCTAAAATTCACCCATACTATCGCTAACAGATTTTGATTCGAGTGCAACATGACTGACCTAAACAACATCACCGTGACCACTTTGGAAGATGGCATGGTGTCACTTCTGATTGATCAGCAGCCGGTTTCTGAAAAATACGGCGTGAAGTTTGAAGCCAGCATTGTGGACGACATTAAAGCACTCGAAAATGGCAGCAAGCTGAAACTATTCGAGCAGTTTATCTTTTCCCATACCGATCTGAACTTTGAACATGCCTATTACTATGTCACAGGTATTGAAAAACTGGATGATGGCTACCGTCTGGCTAAACATTTTGTGTATCGCATTAAAATTGAAAATCAGCCGGATATCGAACATGTAATTAGCAATCAGGGCAAGCCCATGACCACGGATGATGTACGTGCCTTTATTAATGCACATATCCAGAAGTCCCTGACTGACTATACCGATCTGAACTACGCTTACTGAGCCAGGTTTAAACCGATATAAGAGCACGCCAAGCGTGTTCTTTTTTTATTCGGGAAACCTATTAAAAACAGCTATAAATCGGTTTTTTACATACTAATAATAATTTTATTCGGTTTTTCAAATTAAAGCCTGAGCGCTATGATACCTGTATTCAAGATGATGACCAGATAAAGGAGAATCCAGCATGGCTGACCAAAAACGTAAAATCGAGACTATTCGCCATATTGAAAGCCTGCAATTATCAGCTACCTTGATTCAAGCTTTAGATGATGCCACTGAAGCGGAATGTGTGGCTGAAGCGATCCAGTCGTTACAGGGTTTGACTGAACAATGGAACTAGTTCAGACCTGCAAATATTGAGGTACTATTCGACTGGAATACAGGAGATAAATTGCCCTAATTAACCGGGTTTCTCTTGACCTCACCATACATTAGCCTCAGGATAGTATTTCACAGCTTCTCAAGCGCTTAGCCTGTATGAAGTGTTCAAAAACTACTGAAATCATGGCATAGTCATAATCTCTCTGCATTCTTTAAAGAATGCATGCCTGATCTTCACAGTTTCTCTGCAATTTTTGCGTAAATTAGACTGTAGAAAATGAACAATTGATTGAGGGTTCACCATGAAAAAGCTTTTGGTTGCTTTGACAATGTCTATCAGTACATTAATGCTGACGAATGTTGCCAATGCTGCGCCGCATTTTGATGATGAACGTCATATGGATCAACGTCAAGGTCAGTCTAAAAAATTCCGTGATCGCGCAGATGATGACCATGAAGACCGTCGCCGCATGCGTGAAGAGCGTGGTGTAAAGCGTTTACAGCAAATGAAATGGCAACCCGGTTATGTCATGCCACAGCATTATCGCGGTAATGGTTATAAAGTTGAATATAAAGACCACAAGTTGCCAAAACCTGACCGCAGACAGCAATGGTATAAAGTCAATAATGAATACATTCTGGTCGATTCGGACAACAACAGTATCATTCGAATTCTTGGACATTAAATCCTCACATTTTCATAGACCCAACTTGTTTGGGTCTTTTTTATTTTAGCTAGGTGGTATTGGATGCTGTTCTTGACTAAAAAAACCTGTAATTCCCTCTTATTCTTCTTTTTTTCTTCATAAATTTAACAATTCGCCTAAATTGCCCTCACGGTTTCTCTCTACTGATTCGCTAATTTAGTCTCATCGAAACGATAATGATGAATTCAGGTGAATGCCATGAAAAAAGTGTTAACAACAATCGCTTTATCCTTGAGTGCTTTAGTTGCAACTTCTGCAATGGCTGCACCGCAACATGATCCGCGTTATGCGCCACATAAACCGGCACCGCATTGGGATCATAGAGATGCGAAAAAATGGGACGATCGCCGTGATGACCGTCGCTGGAATGATAAACGCTATAACAACCGCGTGGTAAATCCAAGCCGTGACTGGCGTGTTGGTCAAAAGCTGCCTAACCAGTATGACAACCGCCGTTTTGAAGTAAGTGGTTATGAAGCACGCCGTCTGCCAAATGCAGGCAGAAACCAGCAGTGGTACAAAATCAATGGTGATTATGTGCTAGTCAATGAGCGTAATGACAAGATTATCCGTATCCTCAACTAAATCTTAATTCTGTATCTTTTCTCCATTGCACCTGAAGTCCACGCTTCAGGTGTTTTTTTATTGCTGTACTTCGTTCCCGGCTTTTTTTAGAATCAAATTCAATTAAGTATTATTTTCTAATATAGGCCAGCGCATGAACCCAGCAGAACCGTCTCAAAGCACAACTTTGCAATATGTGCATTGGTTTCGCCATTCTGCGCCCTATATTAATGCGCACCGTAACAAGACCTTCGTGATCATGTTTGATGGCGAGGCGGTGCTGCATGACAATTTCCAGCATATTATTCACGATATTGCCCTGCTGCATTCTCTCGGAATTCATCTGATTCTGGTGCATGGTGCGCGTCCACAGATCAACCAGAATCTGGCAGCAAGTCAGATCATCACGCCTTTTCATCGTCAGCGCCGAATCACAACCCGTGAATCGTTGAGCTGTGTCATGAATGCCGTGGGTTCAATCCGCCTGCAGATTGAAGCCTTGCTTTCAATGGGACTGGCCAACTCACCCATGTATGGCGCCCGTATTGATGTCGTATCCGGTAATTTTGTTACTGCCAAGCCTTATGGGATTCGTGACGGTATTGATTTCCAGTTAACCGGTGAAGTCCGTACCGTAGATACCAATGCGATTCAGCGTCATCTTGACAGCCATAACATTGTGGTGCTTGGACCAACCGGTTATTCCACCACTGGCGAAGTGTTCAACCTGCTGGCGGAGGAAGTTGCGACCAAAACTGCGATTCGTATCAAGGCAGACAAGCTGATTTTCCTGGGTAAACAGCATGGCCTGCTGAATACGGATGGACAATTGCAACGTGAAGTGCAGCCAAGTCAGCTGGATGCTTATATAATGCAGGATGCTCAAGACCTGCCATCCGAACTAAGCTTGCAACTTCGCGCTGCACAGGAAGCCTCGATGAATGGCGTCAACCGTGTGCATCTGATTTCCTATGCTCATGATGGTGCGCTGCTGGAAGAACTCTTCACCCGAGATGGTTCAGGTACTCTGATTACCGATGCTCATTATGAAGATGTACGTATGGCTACCATTCAGGATGTTGGCGGTCTGATTAACCTGCTACGGCCTTTGGAAGAAGAAGGCATTCTGGTGTATCGCTCACGGGAACGTCTGGAAAATGAAATTGAACAGTTCGCAGTCATTGAACGTGACGGCATGATTCTGGCCTGTGCCGCGTTATATCCGATTCCAACCACAGGCAATGAGCTGCGTTCTGCTGAAATTGCCTGTGTCGCTGTCGATCCAAGTTATCGCAAGTCCAACCGCGGCAGCCAGATTCTGAATTATCTGGAAGATAAAGCCCGGAGCATGGGTATTCAGCAACTGTTTATTTTAACCACCCGCACTGCACATTGGTTCCTGGAACAGGGTTTTGAACAGTCCTCTGTCGATGATCTGCCCGATGCCCGTCAGGCGCTATATAACTATCAGCGTAATTCCCTGGTTTGTAAAAAGTCACTTTAATGTGACTTTTTATTTGTTTATATATCTTATTTTTTGCTAAAGATATGTAGATTTCTCAAGTATTTAGCTTAAAAAGCTTTGCATGGATTTTCATATCCATATCTTTATATTTTATAGATCGGAAGAG
>NZ_DEZM01000021.1:0-10100 GCF_002364825.1 Acinetobacter sp. UBA3132
TACTACAAAAGGCTGATACATATTACCGAGGACAAGATTGATATTAGGACTATATAAATACAAGCCTTCCTGTTTTTCAAAAATTGGGGCTGGTGTACCTCGCACCATAGCAGGTGTAACGACCGTGTTATCTTCGTTTTCAACTGCTGAGCTAATACGAATACCACGTGCATCCAGATTTGAATCAAGTTTACTCAATGTCGCTGGATTATCATTGGTATTCAAACGTAATAATGCGGCTAAGCCTAGGGTCTTATTATAGTTTGCATCATTTGATTCAGCTGTTTGGAATAAACGGACTTGCGAACCATTTAGACTTAAGCCATTGGCCACCACTTGCATACGTAGCCGTTGATCTAACTCTAAACCTGAAGTCGGTGCACCTGTTGCTGGATCAATCTGGTTGCTTGAATCCAGACTTCTAGAAAAGATATCCGTCCAGAAACCTAGTTTTATATTGTTGTCATCTGCAGTCGTATATTGAGGGATCAATGCCAATGGTGCTTCTAGTGCTAGATAACCGATGTTTTTATCTGCATTTTTAAACTGTTTAACTCTCTCTGTACCTGCACGGAATAACCAAGGGTTTTCAGCTGAACCCCAGTTAAAGCCTTCATTGCTATAGCGTCTACTTAATGAGCCATCACTTTTAGATAATGCCAGACCGTAGATAAAAACATCCGCCTTGGTCTTTAAGGATTTGACTGGGGAATTTGCTGCCGCCTGTAATGCGCTGGCTTCAGCAGCCGCAATAATTAATGCCAGGATTTGTTGCGTTGCTGCGTCTGCAGCATCTTCAGCGAGCTGAGTGGCATTATATTTTGCACGTAACTCTGCAGCAAGACGCTCTCGAGTGATTTCATTAGAAATCAGACTATTAACTGTTGCAGTAATTTGATCGGATCTAACGAAGTTAGTTAGACTTTTATAAAATGTCGAATTGGTAAGATCACTATTAGCAGTCAATGCACCTGGACCATAAAGTAAATTAATCATTTCATAAGTATTACCGAGTGCAAAATCTCGAGCTGCTTTGTCGTAACCCAAAATGCCTGTAGGATCTTCGCTAACAGGTCGTTGGGAATGCTTTGTTGTACCATCAGTTGCTAATCCGGTACCATCCCGATAAAGCCAACCATTATGCCATCCCCAAGTCCCATTTCGATAATCTGCAAGACGTTGTGTATAGTATTGTTGCATAATAGGAGTCTTGAGCAGTGCTTCACGTGTTTCTAATAAAAAAGTTTCTCTTTTTGCCTCAGCATCAGTCTCGATATTAGCGCTATAACTTGTTAATAATGTAGGATATTGTGAGTTATAAGTGGTGTCATAGGTACTTTTGTAAAGCGTATTATAATTACGATCTGCTTTCCCCTGTAATACACTTTTATCGTAGGTATCTGCATAAACCTGATCATAGGCACGCTGCCCTAATTGGATATAATTCTCCCCTGTAGGAATAATGCGAATAAAACCTGTATCTGCTTGACTAGGATTATCAATGCCACGGGCATAACTGGAGCCTGCCGATACATCATTCGGTGCCTGAAATACCATTTTGAAATCATTTAGAGTAAGTGCGATCCCTTCCCCTGTCGTATCTGCTAAAGATTCATCCGATAACTGCTGCAAAGCATAGGTAGAAGGCATGCATAACAAACTCACCATGCTTGCTAAACACGATTTTTTAAAGATGGAATGTTTACCGTTCAAAATCATCTTCACTGTCCTTTTATTATCAGATGCTCCGCATCTTTATCTTTCAGCTTCCCAGCTGCAATTTCTATTTTTGAATGATGCATCGTGCATCTTTTAATTAGATTTCTGCATCCATTATGCTTATTTTCCATTCAGATGCAAAAAGCAAAGTGCTGAATAGCCAAGTTTCCGATGAATGAAAACTCAAAAAATAAACGGGACCTTAAGCCCCGTTTATTCAATACTTTAAACTAATTATGCTTTTGGCAAAGTCACGCCAGTCTGGCCCTGATACTTCCCGCCGCGGTCTTTATATGAAGTTTCGCAGACTTCATCAGATTCAAAGAACAGCATCTGTGCTACCCCTTCACCCGCATAGATACGTGCAGGAAGGTTCGTCGTATTTGAGAACTCAAGGGTGACATGACCTTCCCACTCTGGTTCAAGTGGCGTTACATTCACAATAATACCGCAACGCGCATAGGTAGATTTACCCAAGCAAACAGTCAGTACATTACGTGGAATACGGAAATATTCTACAGTACGTGCAAGCGCAAATGAGTTAGGAGGAATAATACATACATCAGATTCGATGTCGATAAAGCTTTTCTCGTCGAAGTGTTTCGGGTCTACAATCGCAGAATGCACATTGGTAAATACCTTGAATTCACGTGCACAACGAACATCATAACCATAGCTTGATACACCATAAGAAATGAGTTTTTCACCATTCTCATCAAAACGAACCTGGTTCTCTGCATAGGGTTCGATCATGCCATGCTTTTCGCTCATTTCGCGAATCCAGCGATCAGACTTAATTGCCATTGGTACTAATCCAAAAATCTTAAATTCAGTTATTGCGACGTACTTTAACTGAAATTCACCTCAATGAAAATAAGTGTTCTTTCTTGATGCTACTTTGAAATTTTAATAAGATTTTTTGAGTGAAGTTACAGACTCATAATCGCTGAATAACTCAGCGGTACAGAAAAGCTCATCAGTACCAATGATGCGGTCTTTTGCATATTTTTTTGGTTGAGCCAACGATTATTATTACGACCCAGTAAAGTACCGAAGAATGTCCATAAAACTGCAATTGGAATTAATAGTCCTATAAACATCAGCATATGTACGACATAATAATAACTGTTTTGCCATGCAATTACGGGGAAAATTGCCGATGCAAACAATAAGGCCTTAGGGTTCAGTAAAGTTGCTAAAAATAACTCTCTGGCACGAATGGTGAATTGACTTAAACTGTCAGCAATTTCTGCTGTACGCCATAATCTGATTGCCAAATAGAGAATATAACAGGCGCTAAATAATTTCAGGATATTCGGTAAAGCTGGCAGATGGGTTGAAATCTTGCCAATCAGGATTCCCCAAAAACTGATCGCAAGCAGATAGCCTAACGCTTCAGCAGGAATAAGATAAAATGATTTCCTAAAACCTGCATGGATCCCGGAAGATGCCAATAAGGTATTAGTTGGGCCTGGAGTCAGTAAAATTGTGACTACTAAACCAATAAATAACCAAGAAATCATGGGTTGACCTCGCTGTAATGCTTGCAGCATAGATCAGAATATTTTTACCTGCAAAATCTTATTTGTAAGAAGAATTATAATTTTTTGGAATAATTTAAATTATAAATTAAATTCAAATACTTATATGAAAAAAATGCTAAAATTAAGTGATATACGATAGAGTCATTTTAGTTGACTCCCACTTATTCATGAGAAAATTCTATAGAAAACACTAACGCAAAAATTAAATTTTTATATCTTTAAAATGATTCATCTAATGATACATTTCTGATTTTTTCATCTTCAAATCTTTTAAAGTCACTCAGTTTATTTCCACTTATTGTCTTAATTTATTTTCTTGCTTTTATTGAACCTACTTGCTAGCAAATACTTTCATTTTACTGTCAGCTTTAACACAAAAAACCCCAGCCTGGACTGAGGTTTTAATCAATAATCTCTATTAAAAAATACGAGACTGATCTTTTTGAGCCTTTGGCAGTTTGGCTGCAATCTTTTCGGCAATCGCCATATAGCTATCAGCAGCCTCATCTCCAGCGATCACTGACGGCGTTCCGGCATCGGCATTTTCACGGATTACAGCATTTAAAGGCAGACGGCCAAGTAGTGGAATATTGTACTGTTCTGACAATTTATCGCCACCACCCGTACCAAAAATCTGTTCTTCATAGCCGCAATTTGAACAGATATGAGTCGACATATTTTCAATCACACCCATGACTGGAATCTGTACACGATTAAATAGTTCAATTCCTTTGGTAGCGTCCAGTAATGCCACATTTTGTGGCGTTGTCACAATCACTGCGCCAGTGACTGGGATACGCTGCGCTAGAGTCAACTGGATATCCCCTGTACCTGGCGGCATATCAATCATCAAGACATCAAGATCTGGCCAAAGTGTCTGATTAAACAATTGCATCAATGCGCCCGTTGCCTTTGGACCACGCCATGCGACTGGTGTATTGTGATCACCGGTTAAATGACCAATTGACAGCACCGCCAGGCCATAGGCATCTAATGGTACAAAGTGTTCAGCTTCAATCATTGGAGTCTTACCCGCATTACCGAGCATTGTTGGAATACTTGGACCATAAATATCCGCATCCAGTACACCGACTTTTAGACCCAGTTTTTGTAAAGCCAAGGCCAGGTTCACTGTTGTGGTTGATTTACCCACACCACCTTTACCAGAAGACACCAGAATCACATTTTGAATACGTGGATGCTTCGGCACATCACGCTGTTGCGGGGCAGCTTTTTGAATAGGCGCTTCTTCTTGTTGAGGTTGATAATTTTCATTCGCCTGCTTTACAGCATCAGTGCTTGCAGATGCATCCACCACGGGTGGTAAATTCGATTTTGGTGCTACTGTGGTTTGCGGCTGGCTAGAGCAGCTTTCACCTTCAGCATGATGATGCCCGCACCCGCTCTCTTTTTTATGCCCCGTTTTTTGCTGGATCACATGCATATTGAGTTCTTTGATGCCACATTTTTCCAATGCGTCAGCCAGTTCATCATGAATCTGCTGTAGCTGCTCTTTTTCTTCAGGATAGGTATTAATCGTGATCTGTAAGATCTCACCTTGTACATTGACCTGAGTAATCCGATCTTTCAAGGCATTGTTAGAATTTGGCAAGATATAATTTTGCAGTACATTCTGCACAGCTTCTTCGTTCACCTCCTTGGAAGGCGAAAAAACCGATTTAAGCGAAGAAAGCCACGACATAGGTTACTCCAAAAATGTAGATCGATATCTAAATAGCTTAGTTTAACGGGCTTTTCACTTAAGGTTAAGCATTCTGCCCATTAAGATGAGGGAGATATTTTCAATTTCCAACCATTTTACTTGGTTTTATTAATTTGTGGCGAATAGAAATAATGGAAAGTGAAAGAGAATAAGAAATAAGGTAGTTTTTAGTATGCGAATAATTATTTTTATAATAAGAGTCTGATTAGATTCAGCCACCTCAACCCTGTTATGGTTGAAGTGGCAGTGCGATCAAAGCTTATTTATGATTTTTATTGTGTTCGGACTTATCTTGCTGGTCCTTGGTGTTTTTGCCTTGATCCTGTTTAGACTGGTCTGCATCAGATTCTGAATCCTTATCTTTGGCAGCCTCTTTTTTATCAGACGTATTCTCCTTAGAGGTGTCATCTTTAGCGTCTTGATCTTTAGATGAATTCTCTTTCATTTTAGCCATCGTATCGGTGGCCATCTGTTTCAGCTCAGCCAGTTTGACAGAAGCTTCATTCACCAATTCAGTAATCTTCTGTTTGGTATCATCAAACTTATGTAGGGCTTCATCTTTAAGATGCGTCATACGATCCTGCTGATCTTGACCATTATTGCCATGTTGCTGGTCTGATTTTTCATCTTTATGCGCAGCCTGTTTGGAATCATCTATATCATCATTCTGCTTGACTTCAGACTTGCCATTTTTTAGCTCATTCAGAATCTTTTCGCCTTTCTGTAATAGCTCTTCACCAATAGCAATCGCCTTGGCTTTTAAGTCATCCATCTTGGTCGTTTCATTTTTTTTATCTGATTGCTCACTATCTGAGTCTTTAGCACTCTGCTTTTCAGATTTATTATCCGACCCGTTCTTCTGAGCCTCTAGTACTTCCTGATGTTCCTGTTTGTGCTGCTTGTCGATCTCGTTTTGCTTTTGCTCTTTTTCAATTTGATCATGCATTTCACGTGCATGTTGCTGTTTATCTTGGTTCTGCTTAGAAGTACTTGTCTGGTTATTCTGAGTCATGAGTACCCTCCTTAGGTAAGTCATATAAGTTATCAGACAATTATTTAGCATAAAGCAGAGAATGAATCGGGTGAATTAAGCAAACTGCAACAAAGCCTGTACATGTTGTTGCTGATCATTGCATCAGATAGCACAAACCTTACGATCTTAAATTTTTATCACCACCAACTGGACGAGATTGTGTTCTGTATTTTAAAGATTCTATTTATTTTATTTCTTGCACTATCGATTAGTATTTTACTGTCATCATGACATTGCATTTCCTTTAGCTTACCTATTCAAATGCTGTTATAGCCTGATTTTTCAAGCTAAAGGATGCTTATGATCGATCTACATTAAACGTTTATAGAATGAATAAAACTAAAGGTATCAAACGACCTTAGTTTAAGCACGCACGGTACTCATAAAACTTACTACCGAGAACAACCAGATGAACAGGATAAAACTGCGCGCTTGAGTGAAATGTGCCACATCTGTGCCATGTAAAATATTATGGCGTGTGGCTGAAACAGTCGAACTTGAATCCATTTGATAAGCAGCCAGTTCTGCAAAGTATGGATTCAGTTCTGCAGCGATTTTAGATTTATGCCATAGACTCTTAATTTCATTGCCCTTTAAACCGGGAACGATTTTATAGACATCGACAAACTTGGTGCCATTTTGTTTGAGGAAACCCTGTTGAATGAGCACATCTGTGAGTAAACCCTCAAGCTGGGCATATAGGAGCGGTACACAACCTGCATAACAGCCCAATTTATACATTTTAAAGGCTTCAATGATCACAGGGCGACGCAAGTTTTTATGACCTTCATCAATCTGCATCGCATCAAAAGCCGTCAGTACATCTTTTTGAAAGGCTTCACTGTTAATGACATCCAATAAATTAAAGCTTTTAACATTTTCATAGGCATGAATCTGTTGCCAAAAGTGCATCAGGTTAAGTGCATCATTGGCCACTTTTGAACCCACAGGTTGATCGAGCTGATCTGCCCAGACATTAAAATATTCATCTTGTTGTGCCAGTTCACGTAAGATATTGATTAAAAATGTATGTTCCCCTTGTGAGATCTGATCTAAATAGCTTTGCGCATCTTCAAGGATACGTTTGCCTAAAGTCTGTTGTTTGATATTCGATTTAATGCGTCTGACTGGTTGATCATCTTCAAAATCATTGTAATCGTCATACATGGTCAAGCACTCAAGCAAATGGCGGATAGGCTATTATCCCTGATAATCCTGCCATAAAGTAGCATTTCATCGAGGTGCAACTTTGTTGTTGAAAAAGAATTCACCAAAAGCCTTATGCAAGTCATGTCTATCTCATGTAAAATTACCGCCCATTGCATAAAATACGAATGAGAGAGTCAGATCCGTGCGTAATATCTTAGTCACTAACGCCCTTCCATACGCCAATGGCCCGATCCATATGGGTCACCTACTCGGTTATATCCAAGCTGATATTTGGGTACGTGCGATGCGTGCAATGGGTCATAACGTGACTTATGTATGTGCGGATGATGCGCATGGTACGGCGATTATGCTGCGTGCTGAAGCCAATGGCATTACCCCTGAACAGCAAATTGCCAATGTACAAAAAGAACACGAACGTGACTTTGCTGGTTTTAAAGTGGACTTTGACCACTACGATTCAACCAACAGTGCTGAAAACCAGGCTCGTGCATCTGAGATTTATATCAAGAACCGTGAAGCGGGCAACATTGCAGTTCGCCCTGTAACGCAATTGTTTGACCCTGAAAAAGGCATGTTCTTGTCGGATCGTTTCATTAAAGGCACCTGCCCGAAATGTAAAGCGGAAGATCAATACGGCGATTCATGCGAAGTTTGCGGCACGACCTATAACGCTACTGAACTGTTAAATCCAAAATCGACCTTAAGCGGTGCGACGCCTGTCGAGAAATCTTCAGATCACTACTTCTTTAAATTGCCGAACTTTGGTGAATACCTACAAAAATGGACACGTGACCAAGGTCGTTTACCTGTATCCATTGCCAATAAGTTAGATGAATGGTTTGAAGCAGGTTTGTCGGATTGGGATATTTCTCGTGATGCACCTTACTTCGGTTTTGAAATTCCAGATGCACCAAACAAATATTTCTATGTTTGGGTAGATGCGCCTATCGGCTATATGTCGAGCTTTGAAAATTACATCAAGACCAAACGTCCTGACTTAAGCTTTGACGATTACTGGAAAAAAGATTCTCAAAATGAGGTGTATCACTTCATTGGTAAAGACATTGTTTATTTCCACGCGTTGTTCTGGCCTGCCATGCTTGAAGGTGCAAACTACCGCACGCCTACAAGCTTATTTGTTAATGGCTTCTTGACTGTAAACGGTCAGAAAATGTCTAAATCTCGTGGCACATTCATTAAAGCGGAAACCTATTTAGAGCATTTAAACCCTGAATACTTACGATACTACTTTGCGTCTAAACTTTCGGACAAAGTTGAAGATTCTGACTTAAATCTTGATGACTTCGTTCAGAAAGTAAACTCTGACTTAGTCGGTAAAGTGGTTAACATCGCAAGTCGTTGTGCGAAATTCATCAATACCAAATTTGATAATAAACTTTCTGCAACATGCGCAGAGCCTGAATTGGTGCAAAGCTTTATTGATGCAGGTGATTCAATCGCGGCAGCATACGAAGCGCGTGAATTCTCAACAGCAATTCGTGAAATTATGGCGTTAGCTGACAAAGCCAACCAATATATTGATGAGAAAAAGCCTTGGGCTTTAGCGAAAATTGAAGGCGAAGAACAACAAGTTCATGACGTATGTTCTGTGGGTATTAACTTATTCCGTCAATTGGCGGTTTACCTTGCGCCTGTATTGCCAACATTGGCTGAACAAGTTCAAGCGTTCTTACAGTTAGACAGCTTTAACTTTGAATCACGTAAGCAAGTGTTAGTGGGTCATGAAATTGCATTGTTCCAACCGTTAATGCAACGTGTTGACCCTAAAGCGGTTGCTGCTATGGTGGATGCATCTAAAGACTCTTTAGCAGCCCCTGCAGAAGCACCAAAAGTTGAAAAGAAAAAAGAGAAAGCCAAAGAGAAGAAAGCTGAACCTAAAGTGGGTGAAGCTGAAATCATTAATATTGATGATTTTATGAAAGTTGACCTACGTGTAGCGGAAGTATTAGACGCTGCAACGGTTGAAGGTTCTGATAAACTGCTTCAATTGACGTTAAATATCGGTGAGGCTGAGCCACGTAACGTATTTAGTGGTATTCGTGAGTTCTATAAGCCTGAAGACTTAAAAGGCAAATTGGTGGTGATGGTAGCAAACCTTGCGCCACGTAAGATGCGTTTTGGTATTTCTAACGGTATGGTGTTAGCTGCGGGTAATGGCGAAGGTGTTTGGGTGATTTCACCTGAATCTGGTGCTAAACCGGGTGATAAAGTGTCTTAAGGTTTAGACTTAAATAAAAAGTCTCTACTAATGTAGGGGCTTTTTTATATCAT
This sequence comes from Acinetobacter sp. UBA3132, assembly GCF_002364825.1. Lineage (NCBI taxonomy): Bacteria > Pseudomonadati > Pseudomonadota > Gammaproteobacteria > Moraxellales > Moraxellaceae > Acinetobacter > Acinetobacter sp. UBA3132. The sequence continues at coordinate 9,482 of NZ_DEZM01000021.1, forward strand.
TTATATAATTTATTTTCTTGTTTTAAAAAAATATATCGATAAAATCAAAGCGCTTTTTATTTTTTATAACTATTCGGGGTAAGCATGAAAAAATTACTAGTTTCAGTTCTAGCGATGTCAACAATTGCCTTTACAGGCTGTTCAGTTCGTATGGCAGACATGACTGTAGCTTCTACAAAGAACTATAACTTGAACTCAAATCAATTTGTGAAAGGTCAACGTGTTACAGGTGAAGATAAGGTTCCGGTAGTTTTATTCCCATTAGGTATTCCTAACTTCAAAACAGCGGTAGATCGTGCAATTGAGAAAGATCGTTGTGCTGTGGCTTTATCTGATGTTGTTATTACTCAATTGAATCAAGCATTTATTGTGGGTCAGATTGGTTACCGCGTTGAAGGCACTCAAGTAATTGACCGTTCACAACCAGAATGTAAAAAATAATTTTTGGTTGTAAAAAGAAAGCCTCTACGATGTAGGGGCTTTTTTATGCCTGTAAGTTCCCTCTCCTTTTTTAAAGGAGAGGGCTAGGGAGAGGATTTGTTAAATCACTGCCGCATTCTAAATTTATAAAAAATATTTTCTTTGCGTAGGCATTGCCTTACTTTTGAAAGATCAAAAG
>NZ_DEZM01000023.1:0-7579 GCF_002364825.1 Acinetobacter sp. UBA3132
TCCAATGGACTAAACAGACCTTCTTTGATCAGTTGCAAGCCAAATGGAAGGAAGGTATCAAATGCAGTAAAGCCAGGCTGAGTTTCTGCAAACGGCGCCATTTTTGCAGAGCTGCTGAGTGGTTCGTGATGGGTACAGATCGCATCAATCACTCCAGATTTCACACCTTGACGCAGTAACTCTTTATCTGATTCAGAACGTAATGGTGGACGAACATGAGCCAGTGAGTTGAAGCCGTCAATCAGTGCATCAGTTAAATGTAACTGATGCATCGCCACATCACATGTTACTGGGAGACCTTTTTCTTTGGCAATGCGGATCAGCTCAACAGAGGCACCACAAGACAACAAACCAAAGTGTGCATGCACTTTAGTTGCTTCAATCATCAGCAGATATTTAGCAATCGCGACTGTCTCTGCCAGTGCCGGAATCATTGGTAAACCTTGACGTGATGCAATAAAACCCTCATGCACACAGCCGTCTTTGGCAATTTGCGGTTCTTCTGCATAGAACACTACAGTCAGGTTAAGACCTGCTGCATATTCCAGGGTACGAAGCACCACATCATCATTGGCAAACGGCGCGCTGGCATTGGATACAGCACTACAACCACCTTTTTTCAGACCCGCCATATTTGCGGGCTGTTGTCCATTTAAACCTTGTGTCTGCGCACCAATCACTTCCAGATAGATGCCGCCATCCAGCATGGCTTTTTCAACCAGACCATGAATCAAGGCACCATTGTCCTGCACGATTGGCTTTGAATCTGGTGGCGTAAACACATGCAGAATACCATTTTCACGTGCTGCCTTGCCTTCAGACTTCAAGGTACCATGCTGTTGCTGACCAGGCTCACGCAAACGCGCGCACAGATCGACCATGGTAGGCATCAGCCATTTACCTTTTCCATCAATAGTTTCTGGAACATTTGCAGTTTCTGCGACACGTTTGCCATTTTGCAGATAAACAGTTTCGACTGAATCAGTGTTTGCAATTGGGTCTAGAACTCGAACATTTTCAATTTTAACAATAGACATGACTTATTCCTTATACCGCAATCGCTTCAATCAAACCCTGTTCCTGTAACTGCCCCTGCATCGCCAGTGCCAGTACCGCCATACGTACAGCAATCCCGTTAGTGACCTGTTTCAGAATCACGGATTGTGGACCGTCTGCAATGCTGGAATCAATTTCCACACCGCGGTTCATTGGTCCTGGATGCATCACGATACAATCCGGCTTGGCCAGGGCGAGACGTTCTTTATTCAGGCCATACATTTTATAGAATTCAGCCTGTGAAGATAGCGCCGGTGAATCAATCCGCTCGTTCTGAATACGTAAGGTAATGATCACATCGCAGTCTTTGATGCCGTCTTCCATATTATTGAACAAACGAACTTCTGGACCGTAATCATCGAAGCCATAAGGAAGTAAAGTATTGGGTGCAATGACACGAATATCTTTACAGCCCAAGGTTTGCAAAGCTGCGACATCCGAACGCGCTACACGTGAGTGCTTGATGTCACCGATAATCGCAATTGAAATATCTTCAAAATTCTTTTTGGTCTCACGGCGAATCGTGAGCATGTCCAGCATGGCTTGGGTTGGGTGGGCATGACGGCCATCCCCTGCATTAATGATGGCCAGATTCGGACAGACATCTTTGGCAATAAAATGCGCTGCACCAGAAGATGAATGACGTACCACGAAAATGTCCGCTGCCATTGCTTCAAGGTTCCACAAGGTATCGCGCAGCGTTTCACCTTTAGAGGTACTTGAACGTGCGATATCGATATTAAGAACGTTAGCAGAAAGGCGCTTTGCAGCTGCTTCAAAAGTGGTACGGGTACGGGTAGAGTTTTCGAAGAAGAGGTTCATTACCGTTCGCCCTTCGAGCAAATTATTGGTAATGAGCTGATTTTGGTCATTAAAAAAGGACGCCGCAGTGTCCAGTATTTTTGTAAGAGTTTCTTTAGAAAGACCTTCGATAGTCAAGAAGTGTTTTAGATTGCCTTCTTTATTGAGTTGAATCTGGCTCGGTGTATGCAATGCAGCCAAGTGCATGAGAGATTCCTTATACGTTAAGTCAACGTATTATACAGAGATTCACTTCTGTTCGCACTTGGGAAATCGGCTACTTGTACAAAAACCGACTTGATAATAAAAATTGATTTTGAAATTCCTATGTATTTTTTCAATAAGATAATTTAACCTTTTTCTCAGATTGCTGTTTTTGCATGCAAAAACTGAGTGCATCAGCCTGGAGCATCTGCACTCATAACCAGCTTAGCGCAATGCGCCAATATAACGATGGGCAACTTGAGCGCGATGAATATCTTCTTGTGTCGGTTCCACAACAATCAAGTCATCCTGAACATGCTGAGTTGTATCTGTTAGAGATTCATCCTGATCCATAGACAGATCGAAAACCTGTCTTAATTTTTCTACCAGTCGTGATAACTCCTCATCTTGAGTTGCTATAGCCAGTTCAATCACATGCTTTGCATAGTCTTTATTTTCAGACAGGTAGATTGCATCAATCACACGACCGGAAACACGTCTTAAACGCGCATAAATTAAAGTTGCAATTGAAAAGCTATTCCCATTTACCATTTTAAACCCCCAATTATTTAAAAAATGAGACTGTAGCCCCTCCCCAGTGGCTACAGTCTCATTTTGTATAAGGAGCAATTTCCATACCAATTTGATTCACTTATCATGTATTTAATATTTATTTCATTGTAGCGCACTTGTTCAGGTGAAATTTCAAAGCCAATCGAAACAATTTCAAAAGCTTTAAAAGGCAAAATACGGTAAACTGAGCGCAGTTTTTATTTATTCTTTTCCGGTCTCTCTATTTTATGAATACCTCTTCACGTTTAAACAATTATTGGGTCACCTGTGCCGATGGTCTGGAAACCTTATTAGAAGAAGAAATCAAAGGTTTAGGTGTTCAGGATATTGAACGTTTCCCGGGGCGTCTGACCTTTAAAGGTACATTGGAAAATGCGTACCGCATCTGTATGTGGTCGCGTCTGGCTTCACGTGTCCTGATGCCAATCCACACACATGAAATTGAATTCTCCCATGATGCGCGTGATGTGGCTGAAGAGCTTTATGAAGGTGCAATAAGCTTTGACTGGTCACTAATTTTTGCACCACAAAGTACCTTCGCAATTCGTCTGCATGTGGAACGTGATATCAAGGTCAATACCCAGTTTGCGACTTTGCGTGCTAAAGATGGTGTCGTGGATTCCTTTATGGAAGCCGTGGGTAAACGTCCAAGCATTGACACCAAACAGCCAGAAATCACTATGTATATTCTGGCTGGTAAAAAAGCTCATACCTACTGCCTGGACCTTTCTGGTGATTCGCTGCATAAACGTGGCTATCGTCGCTTTATGACTGAAGCACCAATCAAGGAAAACCTGGCAGCGGCGATCCTGCAAAAAGGCGGCCTGAAAGACATCAACCCGGATATTGTGGTTGATCCGATGTGTGGTTCAGGGACGTTTATTATTGAATCACTGATGATTCTGACTGATCGTGCACCAGGCCTGGTACGTCGTTTCGGCTTTAACGGCTGGAATGGTCATGATCATGAATTGTGGATGGGTATTAAAGCCGAAGCTGCTGAACGTCATAAAGCTGCGCTGGAAAATCCATTACCAAAATTTTATGCCTTCGATGCTGACTGGGAAGCGGTAAAAGCCACCAAGCAAAATATCATTGCGGCAGGTTTTGAATCAGCGCTTGACCAGATTATGATCGAAGAACGTACCTTAAATGACTGGCCTGATTTCCAGGCTGAAGGCAAGAAAGTATTCTTCGTGACCAACCCGCCTTATGGTGAGCGTTTAGGTGACAAGGCTTCTAACCGTGCGTTGTACCTCGGTCTGTCTAATTTGCTTCAAAAGAATTTCCCGAATCAGAAAGCAGCCGTCATTGCATCCCAAGTTGAACAGGCAGATGTCTTGGCGTTCAATGATCCGCAAATTCTACGCCTGATGAACGGTAAATTACCGATCTATATTCGTTTCGGTACAGTTAAACCGGCTGCAGTGGTACGTCCATTCCTGGAAAGCTGGCAGCCACAGCAATTCGAGCCAATCGAAGGTGCTATGGAATTTGCCAACCGTCTGACCAAGAATATGCAAACTCTGAAAAAATGGGCGGTGAAAGAAAATATTCACTGTCTACGTTTGTATGATGCAGACTTACCTGATTTTAATATCGCAGTAGACCTGTATGGTGAGCGTCTGCACGTTCAGGAATATGCCCCACCGAAAAAAATTGATCCTGAAAAAGCTAAAAAACGTTTTAACCTGGCTTTGCAGGCGATTCGTGCTGTGACGGGTTTAGGTCGTGATGCGATCTTTATCAAAACCCGTGCCCGTCAGGAAGGCAAAAACCAGTACACCAAACAAAGTACGGCGTCTAAACGTTTTATCGTGCAGGAAGGTCAGGCCAAGATTCTGGTCAACCTAACCGATTATCTGGATACCGGTCTGTTCCTGGATCACCGTCAAATGCGTTTACGTATTGCTAAAGAAGCCAAAGGCAAGCATTTCCTGAATCTGTATAGCTATACCTCTACGGCAAGTTTACATGCAGCACTGGGTGGTGCAGCAAGTACGACGAGTGTGGATTTGTCCAATACCTATTTGAACTGGTCAAAAGAAAACTTCGTCTTGAACGGCCTGACTGTAGATCATGCTGATGAGCAACATCAGTTCTTTGCATCTGACTGTTTCGAATGGCTGAAAGAAGGTCATGAGCAGTATGAACTGATCTTTATCGATCCACCGACATTCTCTAACTCGAAGAAATTCTACGGTACTTTTGACGTACAACGTGACCATTTGTCTTTGATTAAACGTGCTATGAACCGTTTAACCACTGAAGGTACACTCTACTTCTCAAATAATTATCGTGGCTTTGAAATGGATGCAGAAATCTTGGCATTCTTTGATGTGGAAGAAATCACCCATGAAACCATCGGCCCTGATTTCAAGCGTAATCAGAAGATTCACCGTGCATGGAAAATCACCCATCCAAAAATGTAATTTGATAGTGAATTAATTTCTTTCATCAGGATTTACACCCTCTTTCTTTTTCTCGCAGAGGGAGAAATGAAAAGTGCTGCGATGAAAGAAGTATATGCCATAAAGAAAAAACCCAGCCTAGGCTGGGTTTTTCTTTTCCGATCAGTTTAGATTAGTTGAGCTTCATTTTATCAAAGACCAGTTCACCATTTTCAGCGCTAACCACAATGGTATCGCCCGGATTGAATTTTCCTTCAAGAATGTTTTGCGCCAGGCCATTTTCTATACGTTGCTGAATCGCACGTTTCAATGGACGCGCACCATATAGAGGATCAAAGCCTACATCGATCAACTGGTCAAAAGCACTGTCTTCCACGGATAAGCGCAAGTCGCGCTCTGCCAGACGTTGACGTAAACGGTTCAACTGGATATCAGCAATACCACGAATCTGGGCTTTTTCCAGTGAATGGAACACCACAATCTCATCGATACGATTAATGAACTCAGGACGGAAGTGTTCCGACACTGCATTCATCACTACACTACGCACCTCATCTCGGGTCGCACCACCACCCAGTTCACGCACATCACTTGAACCCAGGTTAGAAGTCATCACGATCACGGTATTTTTAAAGTCCACCACACGGCCTTGTGAATCCGTTAAGCGGCCATCATCCAATACCTGTAATAAGATATTAAATACATCCGGATGCGCTTTCTCAACTTCATCAAACAGCACCACGCTATAGGGTTTACGACGTACCGCTTCAGTCAGCACACCACCTTCTTCATAGCCAACATAGCCCGGAGGCGCACCAACCAGACGGCTGACAGAATGTTTTTCCATAAATTCCGACATGTCGATACGGATCATTGCATCATCACTGTCAAACAGGAAATTCGCCAGAGCTTTGGTCAACTCAGTCTTACCCACCCCGGTTGGACCTAAGAACAAGAATGATCCACTTGGACGGTTTGGATCAGACAATCCGGCACGTGAACGACGGACTGCATTCGACACTGCCACGACAGCTTCTTCCTGACCAACGACACGTTTATGCAGGAATTCTTCCATATGTAGCAATTTGTCACGCTCACCTTGCAGCATTTTTGCCACTGGAATACCAGTTGCAGCACTGACCACTTCAGCAATCTCATTGTCAGTAACTTTGTCACGCAATAGTTTTGGTGCTTCACTTTCTTCAGCTGCTTCAATACGTTCCAGTTGCTTCTGTAACTCAGGAATTACGCCATACTGATAACGTGCCGCTTCTGCCAGATCACCCTCACGCTGCGCTTTTTCTAGCGCAATACGGGCTTGATCTAGTTTGACCTGAATGTCTTTATTGCCCGCAACCAGCGCTTTGTCTGCACGCCAGATTTCTTCTAGCTCGCTATACTCTTTCTCAACTGTAGCAATCTGATCTTCCAGATATTTCACTTCAGACTTGGCACCGGAATCTTCATCTTTTTTCACCGCTTCCAGCTGCATTTTCAGCTGAATTAAACGGCGTTCAAGTTTATCCAAAGCTTCTGGCTTAGAGTCCAGCTCCATTTTGATACGAGATGCTGCTTCATCAATCAGGTCAATCGCTTTGTCTGGTAACTGACGGTCAGTGATGTAGCGATGTGACATTTTCGCCGCAGCGATAATCGCAGAATCCAGAATCTGTACACCATGGTGAGTCGCATAACGATCTTTCAGACCACGCAAAATTGCAATGGTATCTTCTACACTTGGTTCATCCACCAATACTTTCTGGAAACGACGTTCCAAAGCTGCATCTTTTTCGATGTACTGGCGGTATTCGTCCAGGGTCGTTGCACCCACACAACGCAGCTCACCACGTGCCAATGCTGGTTTCAGCATGTTACCGGCATCCATGGCACCATCGCCCTTACCTGCGCCCACCAGGGTATGCAGCTCGTCGATGAACAGAATAATTTCGCCTTCATGTTTGGCCAGGTCTTTCAGAACAGCTTTTAGACGTTCTTCAAATTCGCCACGGTATTTGGCACCAGCCAGCAATGAACCTAAATCCAGTGACAGAACGCGTTTACCTTTTAGACCTTCTGGAACTTCACCATTCACGATACGCTGTGCCAGACCTTCTACAATCGCAGTTTTACCGACACCCGGTTCACCGATCAGTACCGGGTTGTTTTTGGTACGGCGTGACAAGACCTGAATGGTACGGCGAATTTCATCATCACGACCAATCACCGGGTCCAGTTTGCCTGCCATGGCACGTTCAGTTAAATCAATCGTATATTTATTCAGTGAGTCCCGTTGATCTTCATGATTATTGCTCATGACTTTTTCATTGCCTCGAATTTGATGAATGACTTGTTTTAAGGTCTCGGCTTTAACACCTACTTCACTTAAAAGTGATTTGGTTTTGCCTGTTTCCGCTAATGCTAACAATACCCAGTCAGTAGAAAGGAATTCATCCCCTGCTTTTTGGGCAAAACTGTCTGCCAGATGCAGAACTTTCGCTGCTTCAGGACTAAGGTTAATATCGCCGGTGGACTAG
>NZ_DEZM01000075.1:0-253 GCF_002364825.1 Acinetobacter sp. UBA3132
TTCAGTCATTTTAATTACGCTAGTCATGTCTCTCTTTCACCTTATCATTTTTTAATTTTGTTACTACAACATATATTAAAAATATGACAATTCTATGCATCATTCTTGCCAACCTTGAAGTCAAGAGTCGGGAAGCTTAAACCAAAGCATGAAAACTGGTGAATTTCATTTTGAACTTGCTATACTGAAAATCTGTCTTACTACAATAGAAATCACATGGGTAGTCGAAGTTGGCGCTTTAACCAGATAAAAC
>NZ_DEZM01000075.1:410-1158 GCF_002364825.1 Acinetobacter sp. UBA3132
GGCGCTTTAACCAGATAAAACGTCACCATATCAAGTGTTTAAATAAAATTGGACATAGTTCCGCGCTACGCAGCAGCATTGCATGTCTTTCCACTGATCTACAGGAGAGAATGCAATGATTTTCGAATGGATGTCAGATCCTTCTGCCTGGATTGGCCTGCTAACTCTGATTGTGCTGGAAATTGTTCTGGGCATCGATAACCTGGTATTTATTGCAATTCTTGCTGAAAAGCTGCCGCCAGAACAACGTAATACCGCCCGAATTGTAGGTTTGACCCTGGCCTTGGTCATGCGTCTGATCCTGCTGGCTTCTATTGCCTGGGTGGTCACGCTGACTGAACCGTTCTTCTATATTTTTGATCATCCATTTTCCGGACGTGACCTGATTCTGCTGTTTGGTGGGGTATTCCTGTTATTTAAGGGTACCATGGAATTACATGAGCGCCTTGAAGCCAAGCCAGTGGTCAAAGAAGAAAATCCGGTGCATGCCGTGTTCTGGATGGTGATCGTTCAGATCGTGGTGCTGGATGCCGTGTTCTCACTCGACAGTGTGATTACTGCTGTCGGTATGGTCAAAGATCTGTCGGTAATGATGATTGCGGTGATTATCGCTGTCGGTATCATGCTGTGGGCTTCCAAGGCCTTGATGGATTTTGTAAATCGTCATCCTACTGTGGTCATCCTTTGTCTCGGCTTCCTGATGATGATCGGTTTCTCGCTGGTGGTTGAAGGTTTCGGCTTCCATATT
>NZ_DEZM01000075.1:1314-9682 GCF_002364825.1 Acinetobacter sp. UBA3132
AGGTTTCGGCTTCCATATTCCAAAAGGCTACCTGTACGCAGCGATTGGTTTTTCGGTCATTGTCGAATTTATTAACCAGACCATGAAACGCAATCAGGAAAAAATGGTGACAACTACAGATCTGCGTTATCGCACTGCTTCAGCTGTGATGCGTATGCTCGGTGGTAAACCTGCTCAGGATAATGCTGCTTCTGAGCCGGTAGATGTACTGGCAACGCGTGCCTTTGCTGACGAAGTGTTTAATGATGATGAAAATGGCGTTTATCACAGTGTGATGGTGCAGGGCGTACTCGGCCTGTCTGAACGTCCGGTGAAGTCGGTGATGACCCCACGTCCTGAACTGGAATGGATTGATCTGGATGAAGATGAAGCTATCATTAAGGCCCATCTGTTGCAGATGAGTCATTCACGTCTGATCGTGGCACGTGGTGAGCTGGACAATATTGCTGGTGTAGTACTGACCCATAAAGTGCTAAACGAATATATCGAAACGGGTGTACTTGATTTCGAAAAACATCTACGTGAACCGGTAATTGTGCATGAAAATGCTCAGGTACTGATGGTAATGGACCAGTTGCGTCAGGCGCCGCTACAAATGGCGATTGTCCTGAACGAGTATGGTTCGATCGAAGGGATTGCAACACCGATTGATGTGCTTGAAGCCATTGCCGGTGAATTCCCGGATGAAGATGAAATGGAAACTGCAGCTGAAAGTCTGCATGACGGTAGTCTGTTGCTGGAAGGTTCAACCGATATTCGTCATGTATCCTTGCTGATTGGCCGTGATCTGGTGGATGAATCAGAAGAATATTCGACGCTGTCGGGCTATATTTTATTCCACCTTGGCCGTCTGCCTGAAAATGGTGAGAAGTTCGAAGCCGATGGTCATATCTTTGAAGTCGTGACAATGGATGGTCATAAGATCGAAAAAGTCCATATTATTCCGCAAGAACAAAACAAGAATTGAGTTCTGCCTCAGGTATGCGCTGAATTTTGCTAAAATAGCCCGCATCGTCGGGCTATTTTTTTTGGAATTCATTTTTGGAACTTACCCTCTCAGAAGCATGTCCATGTGGACTGGGCATTTATGAAAGCTGTTGTCAGCCACTGCATCAAGGCAAGCGAACTGCACAGACAGCCGAACAGTTGATGCGTTCACGTTATAGTGCCTTTGCCAAACAGGAAATTAACTATATCCAGCAGACGACCGCATTGGGACAGCAAAGGTTTTTAGATATGCCAGCAATTGCCGAGTGGAGCAGGGCCAATCAATGGCTGAAACTGGAAATCGTACAAACCAATGAAAAATTAGATAAATGTCATGCACTGGTCGATTTCAAGGCACATTTTCATGATGGTACACAGGCACAAATTCATCATGAAGCGTCCCATTTCGTCAAAGTAGAAGGCTGCTGGTATTTTCTCGATCCGACCACAGATCAACAATTTACAATGAAGCAAGCCTGCATTTGCGGTTCAGGGAAAAAATTTAAGCTATGTTGTGCGCAATTTTTGTAACTTTCACATAGATTTGCCTTAGAATAGCCGCCATCTCAAAGCCTCAGGTGGAAGCAGGGCGATGTTGTTGACCGTAATCTATATTATTGCCATTACCGCAGAAGCGATGACCGGTGCTTTATCCGCTGGACGGCGCAGCATGGACTGGTTTGGGGTTGTGATCATTGCCTGTGTTACGGCACTGGGAGGTGGTTCGGTTCGCGATGTGCTGCTTGGTCACTATCCATTGACCTGGGTCAAGCATCCTGAATATCTGGTGCTGACCTGCTGTGCGGCTTTTGTCACCATTCTGATCGCCAAATGGATGCGTCATTTACGTAACATCTTCCTGGTGCTGGATGCCTTGGGGCTCATCGGTTTTACCATTATCGGTTGCCAGATCGCATTAGAAATGGGGCATGGTTTTGTGGTCAGTGCCGTAGCTGGTGTCCTGACGGGTGTCTCCGGCGGTATTCTGCGTGACATTCTGTGTAATGATGTGCCGCTGGTGTTCCGTCGTGAACTGTATGCCAGTATTTCCTTCGTTGCGGTAATCTTCTACTGGCTGTGTAGCCACGCAGGTCTGTCGCTTGAGCTGACCATCATTTCTACCTTGATCTTCGGTTTTAGCCTGCGCCTGATCGCCATTTACTTTGGCCTGGAAATGCCGAAATTTATCTATAAAGATGATGATGAACAATCCGCATCATCTAAGGATGAATCATAAAACACGATTTTCAGATGAGCGAGGCAAAATAGCCTCGTTTCTGCATTCAATCGTAGTATAAAAATAGGATGAATGCTTCTGCTTTCCCTGCAGTTTCTCCCGAATCACATATCAGAGATTTACTTATGGACCTAGTTTCCCGGATTCAGCGCTTACCTGTAGGCAGGTTTCACTATATGTTGCTGGTCGTGATTGGTTTAGGCTGGATGTTCGATGCCATGGACACCGGACTGATTTCCTTCATTCTGGCTAAAATGGCAGAAGACTGGCAGATGACTCCTGACCAGAAAAGCTGGGTAGTCTCAATCGGTTTTATCGGGATGGCAATTGGGGCAATCTGTTCTGGCGGCCTGGCAGACCGTTATGGCCGCAAAACCATATTCGCTTTAACGCTGGTGATCTATAGTCTGGCAACCGCGGCTTGTGCCTTTGCACCGAACCTGACCTGGTTACTGGTCTTCCGCTTTATTGTCGGCCTGGGGTTGGGTGGTCAGTTACCGGTTGCTGTAACGCTGGTAAGTGAATATATTCCGGCACAGGTACGTGGCCGTTTTATTGTTTTACTGGAAAGTTTCTGGGGATTGGGCTGGCTCTGTGCAGCCTTGATTTCTTATTTTGTGATTCCGAAATTTGACTGGCATACCGCCTTTTTAATCGGTGGTATTCCTGCACTGTATGCAATTGTGATCTGGAAATTCGTTCCGGAATCGATTCCCTTCCTGATCAACCGTGGCCGTATCGATGAAGCGCATGCCTTGGTGAAAAAGATTGAAGCCAAGTGTGGGGTAGAGGTATTGGAAATCTTCCAGGTTCAACCTGTGGCCGAAAAACAGACGATTTCTTTTGCTCAGCTCTGGTCAGGCATATTTGCCCGCCGTACCTTAATGCTGTGGTTGATCTGGTTCGGCATCATCTTCTCTTACTATGGTATTTTTACCTGGTTACCAAGTCTGTTAGTGAAGGAAGGCTATACCATTGTCCAGTCTTTTGAATATGTACTGATCATGATTCTGGCGCAGTTGCCAGGCTATCTGGTTGCAGCATGGCTGGTAGAAAAACTTGGACGTAAGGCAACACTGGCCGGCTTTATTGGCATGTGTGCTGTATCTGCCTATTTCTTTGGTCAGTCCGGCAGTGTCACCGAAATCGTGATCTGGGGCTGTCTGATGTCCTTCTTTAACCTCGGTGCTTGGGGTGTGCTCTATACCTATACGCCAGAACAGTACCCAACCAATATCCGTGCTTTTGGTTCGGGCTGGGCAGGGGCAATCGGCCGGATTGGTGGTATTGTTGCGCCATTTGCAGTGACCCATCTGATGGTCATGCCGAGCGGCTTCAGCTATGTCTTTACCATGTTTACCGTGGTTCTGATTGCTGTAGCTGTGGTGATCTTGGTACTGGGTGAAGAAACCAAAGGTCGGACTTTAGAATCCTTGAGTCAATAAAGGTGGGGATTTTTTAGTTGCTTAGGGCGTTTAAAGTGGATATTTTTACGCCATAAGACACGATTTGTCGCACTGTGTACTGTACTGCTCTTGTGCAGTCAGGCAGTGCGACTTAGCATAAGAAACATTGATACAAAAACGACATTTTTAGGATTATAGGTTGTTATGACAAGCCTTGCGCATCATGCGACAGAAAACCGTTCCGTAGCAGAATTTACCGAACAGGCCTACCTCAACTACGCCATGTACGTCATCATGGACCGCGCACTGCCACACATCAGTGACGGTCTGAAACCGGTACAGCGCCGTATTGTTTATGCCATGAGTGAGCTGGGGCTCAAGTGGACCAGCAAACCGAAGAAATCTGCACGTACTGTGGGTGATGTACTGGGCAAATACCATCCACATGGCGACTCAGCCTGCTATGAAGCGATGGTGCTGATGGCACAGCCGTTCAGTTACCGTTATCCGTTTATTGAGGGGCAGGGCAACTGGGGTTCACCAGATGATCCAAAGTCTTTCGCGGCGATGCGATATACCGAAGCCAAACTGTCACAATATAGTGAATTATTGCTTTCTGAGTTGGGTCAAGGCACCTGTGACTGGCAGGACAACTTCGACGGTTCGATGAAAGAGCCAGTCAATCTGCCGGCACGCGTACCGAACATCTTATTGAATGGTACCACGGGTATTGCTGTAGGTATGGCGACCGATATTCCACCACATAACCTGCGTGAAGTGGTCAAAGGTACAATTGCACTGATTCGCAATCCGAACCTGACCGATGTCAAAGTAGCTGAATATATTCCGGGACCGGACTTACCAACCAAAGCAGAAATTATTACTCCACCGGCTGAATTGCTAAAAATGCAAATGACAGGTCGTGGTAGTTACCGTATGCGTGCCGTATATACGGTTGAAAAAAACGAGATCGTGATTACTGAACTGCCCTATCAGGTGTCTGGTTCCAAAATCATTACCCAGATTGCAGACCAGATGCAGGCAAAGAAACTGCCTCTAGTGACAGATGTACGTGATGAATCCGATCATGAAAATCCGACGCGTCTGGTCATTGTGTTGCGTTCAAATCGTATCGATGCTGAATCGGTGATGAGTCATTTGTTCGCAACCACCGATCTTGAATCTAGCTATCGCGTCAATATGAATATGATTGGTGCGGATGGTCGCCCGCAGGTGAAATCGATCCGTCGTATTTTGCTGGAATGGATTGAAATCCGTAAGACCACCGTGACCCGTCGTCTGCAATTCCATCTGAATAAAATCGAGAAACGCTTACATATTTTGGGTGGCCTGATCATTGCCTACCTGAATATTGATGAAGTGATTCAGATCATCCGTGAAGAAGATCAGCCCAAACCGGTGCTGATGCAACGATTCGGTATTGATGAAATTCAGGCAGAAGCCATTTTAGAACTCAAGTTGCGCCATTTGGCCAAGCTTGAAGAAATGGAAATGCGCCGTGAGCAGGAAGAGTTAGAAGCCAAGGCAGCTGAAATCCGTGAGCAACTGGCCAATCCAGAATCTTTAAAGAATTTGATCATCAATGAACTCAAAGATGATGCCAAGAAATTTGGTGATGACCGTCGCTCACCAATTGTTGAACGTGCTGAAGCTGCGGCAATTGATGAAACTGAAATGCTGCCTGCTGATCCGGTGACCGTAGTCCTGTCTGAAGCAGGCTGGATCCGCTGTGCCAAAGGCCATGAAGTGGATGCCGAAAACCTGAACTTCCGTGCAGGGGATCAGTACTTGAGTCATGCCCAAGGCAAATCTAATCAGCGTGTTTATGTACTGGATGATACGGGGCGCAGTTATGCCTTGGCCATCAACAGTCTGCCGTCTGCGCGAGGATTAGGTGAACCACTGAGTTCAAAACTTTCTCCTGCAAGTGGCGTCGGTTTTAAACAGGTTCTGGTTGCCGAAGATGAGGCAGAAATCCTGGCAATCAGCAGCAAAGGTTATGGTTTCAAGACCCAAGCCAAGCAGCTGGATACCAATGCCAAGGCGGGCAAGGCATTCCTGACTGTGCCGGAAGGTGCGCAGGCAATGAATCTGCAGCCACTTGAAGACAAAACTCATCTGGCATTGCTCAGCTCTGCAGGTCGTCTATTAATTGTTGATTTGACTGAATTACCTGTGTTGAATAAAGGCAAAGGTAATAAATTGATACAACTTGAAGATAAAGATCAGATTTTGTCCATGACAGCCTTGAGTTTAGATGAAATAATTCAAGTGCTTGCAGGACAACAGCAAATAAAATTAAAAGGGGATGATCTGCAAAAGTACATCGGCAAACGCGGTTCGAAAGGACAGCTTTTACCACGCGGATATCAAAAAGCAAATAAACTGTTGATTCAAAGATAAGACTAGCATCCATCAATCGAAATACGTTATATATGAACAACGATTCGACAAGATGGATGCATTATTGCGCATAAACAAGTTAAAAAATTAGCGCAATATTGAAAAAAACAGTTGAGATTCTAAGGATTATGATTGGAGAGAATGGCATTATGGAAAAGATTTGGTTCGCTGAATACGAGAAAACAGGGATTCCACGCACTGTAGAACTGCCACCAGAAAACACTTCATTAGTTGATATTTTTGAGCGTAATTTCCAGAAGTTTGGCTCACGTGATGCCTTTATCTTTATGGATAAAGTAATGACGTTTAACGAGCTGGAAGAAGCTAGTCGTAAATTTGCAACATATTTACAGAGCTTGGGGCTTGCAAAAGGTACACGCGTGGCAGTGATGATGCCAAACGTGTTGCAATATCCGGTCGTGGCATTGGGCGTATTCCGTGCTGGTCTGGTATTGGTCAATGTAAATCCACTTTATACTTCACGTGAACTTGAACATCAGTTAAATGACTCTGGTACAGAAGTACTGGTGATCATTGAAAACTTCGCTTCTGTATATCAAGCAATTATTGGCAAAACACCAGTGAAGCACGTCGTTGTTGCTTCTGTAGGTGATATGCTGGGTGCACTTAAAGGTACGCTAGTTAATTTTGTGCTACGTTCTGTACGTAAACAGATTCCAGCATGGGATATTCCAGGTCACATCAAGTTCAATGCTGCGCTGAACAAAGTCAGCCCAACGAACTATAAACGTCCTGAACTGACTTTAAGTGATACTGCTGTACTGCAATATACTGGTGGTACGACAGGTGTTTCTAAAGGTGCTGAACTGACACATCGCAACCTGGTTGCAAACATGCTGCAATGTGATGGTATTTTCCAGAGCAAATTCGGTGCACAAGATGGCCAGCCAGATGACCGTATTTTCTGTGCTCTACCGTTGTACCATATCTTTGCATTCATGGTGTGTGCACTGTACGGTATGTATAAAGGTCAAGCCAATGTTCTGATTCCAAATCCGCGTGATCTGCCTGCGGTAATTAAAGAATTACGTAAATACCAGCCAACGTTCTTCCCGGCAGTGAATACTTTATTCAATGCATTGATCAATAATGAAGACTTCAAACAGCTGGATCACAGTCGTCTGAAAATGGCGATGGGTGGTGGTATGGCGGTGCTGCCTTCTACTGCAGAAGCATGGAAGAAAGTTACAGGCACTAACATCATCGAAGGTTATGGTTTATCAGAAACTTCTCCGGTTGCAACTGCAAACCCGCCTGCATCTGAAGAATTTAGCGGCACCATTGGTATTCCATTGCCGTTGACTGAAGTTGCAATTTTGGATGACGATGGCAATGAAGTACCATTGGGCGAGCAGGGCGAGATTTCGATCCGTGGTCCTCAGGTGATGAAGGGTTACTGGAACCGTCAGGATGAAACTGACAAAGTCATGATTAATGGTTACTTCCGTACCGGTGATATCGGTGTGATGAACGATCGTGGTTATGTGAAGATTGTAGACCGTAAAAAAGACATGATTCTGGTATCTGGTTTCAACGTTTATCCTTCAGAGATTGAAGAAATCGTTGCGAAACATCCAAAAGTGCTGGAAGTGGCTGCCATTGGTGTACCAGATGAGAAATCAGGTGAAGTACCTAAACTGTTCGTGGTGAAAAAAGATCCATCTTTAACAACTGAAGAAGTTCTGGCATTCGCAAAAGAAAATCTGACAGGTTACAAGCGTCCGCGTTATGTAGAATTCCTGGATGAATTGCCAAAATCTAACGTAGGTAAAATCCTGCGTAAAGATCTACGCAAAACAGCTTAAAAGCTGTGTAAAAAAGCGCCTTTGATAGGCGCTTTTTTTATGGAATCTTTTTAAAGTGGGGCAGATTTATTCTTTTCCATCCACCAGCGGTCGAAGTAGCGACGACCAACGCCTACAATCCCGACGAAGATAAACAGGCTAATGAAGTGACGGTTGAAGCCAGGGCGGTAGAACTCGCCATAGCTGAGCACATTATCAATCAGGCAATATACTAAAATAATCGTTAGCCAATGCCACAGGGTATAGCGCTTGATGCCCACTGCATAAAAGGCAATCCATAACATCACAAAGGTGAACAGAGCTGACCAGATATTCATATTGGCAGCGATGACACTGAGTAAAAATGCCACGATCGGCAATACAATTTTCAGGACGCGATCCACTTGCAGCTGATGTTGACGCTGGCGTTCCAGTACATCCAACATTTCTTTTTGATCGGGACTGACCATCGTGAATCCTTATGTGGTTGCTAAAACACCCTATTTAAC
>NZ_DEZM01000129.1:0-10632 GCF_002364825.1 Acinetobacter sp. UBA3132
TTATTAATTAATAATAAAAATAAATATAAAATCAAAATAAATACAATTAACCCGAATTCAGATAGTAGTAATATAGGCAAGTTATGGGGATGTAAAACACTATGTTTAATATATAGAAGAAGATGATTCCCTCC
Source organism: Acinetobacter sp. UBA3132 (assembly GCF_002364825.1). Classification (NCBI taxonomy): domain Bacteria; kingdom Pseudomonadati; phylum Pseudomonadota; class Gammaproteobacteria; order Moraxellales; family Moraxellaceae; genus Acinetobacter; species Acinetobacter sp. UBA3132. The sequence continues at coordinate 135 of NZ_DEZM01000129.1, forward strand.
TATCCCCCACAAAAGATGATTGGACCAAGCTTCTAACGTTTGAGACCAAATTTCAATTCTTCCAGAGGAGCTATATCTCGCTAAAGAAATATTCTGATTGTCAGAATTAAGTGCTTTATAGACCCAATGCAAGATAAGAGCAGTTAAAAAAGATACTGCCGGAATTTTAGAATATGTATAAAAATTTCTTTTACTTATAAAATAAAAAAATATAAAAGATACAATAATACTTAAAAATATGGCACGAGAACCATTCAATATGAAATTTAAAAAAAATAAGGTAGATGCCACAAAAAGTAAAGTCTGAACCTTTTTATTATCTAAATATTTCGTTGAAAAATACCAAATCAGAAATAAACACGGCAACAACGCATCATCTAACATTCGGACATTTACAAATGATTGTGTCCATACTGCATATGGATTACCCAATAAACGATCTATTAATGCTATAGGCAAAAAGATAAGCGTTAATACTGGAAAAAGGCTCAGCGTAAATATTAATCTTTGATCTACATTTTTTAAAACTCCAATCAAACATAAAAATATGATTAACAACCCTAAAAAATGAAATACTTCCTGTAAGGCCCGAAGAGAATAAATAGACTGAAATGATGAGTAAATTAGCAATACTGTTAAAGTGATAAGAATAAAATAAATTTTGGATTTTAAAATGATATTTTTTTGAAACAAAAGATAAATACTTGAAAATATAACTAATAGAATCTGAAGAATACGAAATCCATCATATGGATAATAACTCCAGAATAGATTTAAGCCAGAAAAAATAATAAATCCATAACAAACAAATAAGAATAAAATGATATTTTTCATTTTTAAAAATAAAAGGCTAGTTTTACCTAGCCTTTTATTAATTTTTAATTAAGATAAAGAACAAGTAGCTGAATCAGTACACTTAGCAATCTTAACACCTGGATCTGCAGGAGTACCAGTTACACCTGAAAAGGTAGCTAAGGTTAAACCACTAGCTGGCGCAACTACAATTGTTTTACAAGCCTTAGTAGCTGCAGCATCAACACTTGTGGCACCATTATTCAAATCTGCCAAAACTTTATTTGCATAGGCCTTAGTTTCTGCCAAACAAGCATTTTCAGCTGACTTAATTGTATAATTGCGATATTGCGGAATCGCAATCGCAGCAAGAATACCGATGATCGCCACAACGATCATTAATTCAATAAGAGTAAAACCTTTTTGAGCATTCATAACATTCTCCACAAATGTTTTTGTTTATTTATAAGCCTAAAGAAAAAGCTCATTTAGCTTAATTTTATATTTAGCACTAAGTGTGCCAAGTTTTATTATAATAAAATTTAGAGAAAAAACAGTACTTTAAAAAAATATTTTTATTTTTGTAATTTTTGTGTTTTCTTTTGTGTAACTAACTGACAAAAAATGTCAATTAGTTGACTAAAATCACCCCAGAATGATTGGTTTATTCCCTAATTCATTTTCTAAATCACCTATCTTTCGATCATAGTACTGATCTAGAATTTTTCCAATTTCTATAACACCTTCAATCACGCCCTGCTTAAACTGCTTTTGCTTTAATAATTGAATAATATGCTGACAAATCTGATCCCAGACTTGTTGAGTTGTCGCCTGTTTGATTCCCCGATCAATCACAATTTCAACCTTATGCTCACACAAGTTTAAATATAGCAATACCCCACTATTATATTCGGTATCCCAGACACCGAGCTCGGCAAAAAGTTGTCGAGCTCTACACAAAGTATCCTGATAATAGGCTGATCGTGCAGATAAGCATCCCTCGATTACGACCTGAATTTCTCCGACATGACCATGCTCTGCTTCTTCAACAGCTAGTGCAATCGCATGTTGATCCTGCTTGGAGAAAAAACGCTTGGTTGCCGGCATATAAAAGAAATGTTTCAGCCAGCGTTTAAAACTCGGCCGTGCATACTCTTCCAGCTTCGGCTGTGTGACAATCTCTGTTGTATCTGTAGTTGTTACCATGAGCCTGATGCTCCTCCCCCACCAAAACCGCCACCGCCTCCACCGAAGCCGCCACCACCAAATCCACCTCGTCCTCCACCGCCACGACCAGCACCAGAAACAAAGGCATACAAAAGTAGTTGCGCCAGTGAAGTGATTAATACAAAAAATACGCCAATCCCAATCATTAAACTGGCAATTAAACCCATGCCATTGACTAAGCCAGCAGCTGTGCCTGCAACTGCAGCAGTTACAGCACTGAGTTTTTTACCAAAAATCATCGAAGCAACCACACCAGCGATGATAATAAAAATCACAGTACCAAAAGTTGCTTGAGAGGCTTGCTGGGCTTTATAAGCCTGTTCCTGACGCTCTTTCAGTTCATCCGCGGCCTGTGCTGCAATTTCTGGATCAAGATTTAAAATCCGTTCTATTTCAGCCAGTCCTGAATCAATCCCCTGAGCATACTGCCCTTGCTTAAAATACGGCGTAATTTTGTCATTGATAATTCGCCCTACCACAATATCAGGCAATATGCCTTCCAAACCATAACCAGTCAAAATCTGAATGCGGCGATCATTGATGGCAATGGTCATGAGTAAACCATTATCACGTTTAGCCGAACCAAGCTGCCAGGCCTCAGCGACACGCATGGAATAATCAAAAATATCTTCCTGCCCGGTGGTCGGAACAATGACCACACCTATTTGCCCTTTGCCTTCATTATAAAGTTTCAGAATACGCTGACTGAGTTGCTGTTTTTCAGTGGGACTCAGTAAATTTGCCTGATCAATCACCGGTTCATTCAGACTCGGCAAGTCGCGCTGAAGCTGCCCTTCTGCCATATCATTGGCAATTTGTGGCTGTGATGCTGCAGTTTCTGTACTTTGATCCGGAGTATTTTGATTCGTTTTAGGCTGCAAGATTTCACGCGCCACGATGACTTCTTCAGTATCCGTTGCTGTGGCTGTTTCTGCTGAAGCCGGTGTTGTTAGCCCCATACCCAATATGAGGAGCAACCCAGCACAGTATTTCAGCAGCATCTCAGGCATGTGATTTCTCGCTTATTTATACGTCAAGTTATTCAAAAGACACCGTTGGAGCTTTCTGAGCACTTTGCTCGGCACTGAAGTTTGGTTTGGTATCCATACCAATCACTTTAGCTGTCATGACCTGCGGGAACTGACGTGCGTAGCTATTAAAGTCCTGAACTGTGGTGATATAACGGTTACGCGCTACCGCAATCCGGTTTTCTGTACCTTCTAGCTGTACTTGCAAATCACGGAACTGCTGATTGGCTTTCAGGTCTGGATAGTTTTCAGTCACCGCAAGCAGGCGTGATAAAGCACTGGTCATTTGTGACTGTGCTTCCTGATAACGCTGGAATAGTTCAGGATTTTCCAGTACTTCCTGATCGACTTTGAGGCCTGCTACATTGGCACGTGCCTGAGTGACTTCTGTGAGCACCTGCTCTTCATGCGCGGCATAGCCTTTCACCACATTCACCAGATTCGGCACCAGATCGGCACGACGTTGATACTGGTTCTGTACTTCAGACCAGGCTGCAGTCACAGCCTCATCTTTGACTTGCAAGGTGTTATAGCCACAGCCACTCAGGGTTAAGGTACTGGCCAGCATCAAAGCTATGAGAGATTGTTTTAATACACGCATGATGTCTCGTCCTCAATTCTTTATTGATATTTATATAATTAATTTGATTTTAAACAGTATTTTCTAAAGTTTTGTTACTTTTTATAATCTTTTTAATGCTTCCTATTTTAAGCTTGGAAATTATCAAAAATAAAAAAAACCCGCCGTAGCGGGTTCTTTAAATGATTTCAGTGAATTTTTAACTGTTAGATATCGAGGTAATCCAGAATACCTTCTGCAGCCTGACGACCTTCCCAGATCGCAGTGACCACTAGGTCAGAACCACGCACCATGTCACCACCAGCAAAGATTTTTGGATTCGAAGTCTGGAATTTATATTGCTGCTGTTCAGCGGCAACGACACGACCAGAACCATCGAGATTAATCTCGACATCTGCAAACCAGTCCGCTGGGCTGGTACGGAAACCAAATGCCAGCAGTACTGCATCCGCAGGCAGAATTTCTTCTGAACCTGGAATTGGTTCCGGGCTACGGCGACCACGACTGTCCGGCTCACTGAGTTGAGTCGTAACGAATTTCACCCCCGTCACTTTACCATTTTCACCAACGATTTCGATTGGTTGACGGTTAAACTGGAATTCCACCCCTTCTTCACGCGCATTTTTTACTTCACGACGTGAACCCGGCATGTTTTCTTCATCACGACGGTAAGCACAGACGACAGACTCAGCACCTTGACGGATTGAAGTACGGTTACAGTCCATTGCGGTATCACCACCACCTAGAACAATCACTTTTTTGCCTTCAACACTGATGTATTCCGATGGATCTTTTTCCCAGCCCTGGCAACGGTTCACGTTGGCAATCAGGAAATCCAGTGCATCATAAACCCCATTCAGGTCTTCACCGGCAAAACCACCTTTCATATAGGTATAAGTTCCCATACCCATGAATACCGCATCATAGTCAGCCAGTAGCTGGTCGATGGTCACATCTGTACCAATTTCAGTGTTCAGACGGAATTCAACACCCATACCCGTGAAGATTTCACGACGGCGTTTCATCACATCTTTTTCCATCTTGAATTCTGGAATACCAAACGTCAGCAGGCCACCAATTTCCGGACGTTTGTCAAACACGACTGGCTTTACGCCGGCACGAACTAAAATATCCGCACAACCAAGTCCGGCAGGACCTGCACCAATGATGGCAACTTTTTTATTAGTCCATTTTACATTGGACATATCTGGACGCCAGCCCAATGCAAAGGCGGTGTCATTGATATATTTTTCTGCATTACCAATGGTGACTGCACCGAAACCATCATTTAAGGTACACGCCCCTTCACATAGACGATCTTGTGGACAAACACGACCACAGACTTCTGGCAAGGTATTGGTTTGATGGCACAGTTCTGCTGCCTGAAAAATACGGCCCTCTGCCAGCAACTTCAACCAGTTTGGAATGTAATTATGAACCGGACATTTCCATTCACAATACGGGTTACCGCAACCTAGACAACGATGTGACTGATTTGCAGCCACTTCAGTTGTGAAAGGTTTATAAATTTCCACAAATTCTGCTTTGCGGACGTCAATCTCTTTTTTCTCTGGATCTTGGCGTGCTACATCCAGGAATTGAAAGTCATTACTTAGGCGTTCTGCCATGTCTCTCTCCGTGGGTAGATGCAAGGGATTCACAGTTGCCTTGCATCTGCCTTCATTTCTGCAGTAGTGGAATTATTGTGGATCAGCTTGAGTTGTTTTCAACAGCGTTTGCAAGTTGGCAGCTTTTGGTTTTACCAACCAGAACTTACGGCTATAGAAGTCAAACTCGTGGCGGATCTTGTACGCCCAAGCACTACCTGTTTCTTTAATATGTTCATCCAGGATACGACCCAGGAACTCTTTGTGCTCTTCCATTGCTTCCGTAGAAATACGATTCAGCTCAATCAGTTCATGGTTGTAATGGTCAACGAAGTCGTTATCCAGATCAAGCACATAGGCAAACCCACCGGTCATACCTGCACCGAAGTTGTGCCCAACTTTACCAAGCACAGTCACAATACCGCCAGTCATATATTCACAGCAGTGGTCACCCGCACCTTCAATCACGGCAAAGGCACCTGAGTTACGTACCGCAAAACGCTCACCCGCAGTACCTGCAGCAAACAGTTTACCGCCAGTCGCCCCATACAGACAGGTATTACCAATAATTGCGGTATTTTGTGTCTGGAATGGCGAACCTTTCGGTGGGAAGATCGAGATACGACCACCTGCCATACCTTTACCGACATAGTCATTGGCATCCCCTTCAAGGCTGATGTGCAGACCACCGGCATTCCATACACCCAGTGACTGACCTGCTGTACCCAGCAAGTTTACTTTAACCGGATGAGCCTCCATGCTGAGGTTGCCATAACGCTTTGCAATCTCACCAGACAGACGTGCACCAATCGAACGGTCACAGTTACCAATGCTGTAGTGATATTCGCCACCAGTACCTGCTTCAATCGCTGTCAGAATTTCTTCCACCATTTTCTCAGCCAGAATACCTTTATCAAACGGCGCATTGCCCTGAACTTCACAGTACTGTGCTTTACCTTCAGCTGCAGGATGTGACTCCAGCAATTTGCTCAGATCTAGATGTGCATGCTTGTCAGTTTCACCTGGCAAGACTTCTAGCAGATCGGTACGGCCAATCAGGTCTTTCAGACTCGATACACCGAGTGCTGCCAGCCATTCACGGGTTTCTTCAGCAATGAACGTGAAGAAGTTGATCAGCATTTGTGGCTCGCCAATATAATGCTCTTGACGCAAGTGATCCTGCTGAGTTGCTACACCGGTTGCGCAGTTATTCAAGTGACAGATACGCAGGTATTTACAACCCAATGCAATCATTGGTGTTGAACCAAAGCCGAAGCTTTCTGCACCCAGAATTGCTGCTTTCACAACGTCCAGACCGGTTTTTAAACCACCATCGGTTTGTACACGGACTTTGCCACGCAGGTCATTTACGCGAAGGGCCTGATGTGCCTCAGAAAGACCCAGTTCCCATGGTGAACCTGCGTGGTGAATAGAGGAAAGTGGAGAAGCCGCTGTACCGCCGTCATAACCAGAAATGGTAATGAAGTCAGCATAGGCTTTCGCTACACCTGCCGCAATCGTACCGACACCTGGTTCAGAAACAAGCTTAACTGACACCATCGCCTGTGGGTTAACTTGTTTTAAATCAAAGATCAACTGTGATAAATCTTCAATTGAATAGATGTCATGATGCGGTGGTGGCGAAATGAGGGTTACACCTGGTACAGAGTAACGCAAACGGGCAATGAGACCGTTCACTTTACCGCCCGGCAACTGGCCACCTTCACCTGGTTTTGCACCTTGTGCGACTTTAATTTGCAGGACTTCTGCCGAAGTTAAGTAAGCAGGAGTCACACCAAATCGGCCCGATGCAATTTGTTTGATTTTCGAGTTACGGATGGTGCCGTAACGCGCTGGATCTTCACCGCCCTCACCTGAGTTTGAACGACCACCAATCGTGTTCATGGCAATCGCGATCGCTTCGTGTGCTTCAGGCGACAATGCACCTAAAGACATACCCGCAGAGTCAAAGCGAGGCAGGATCTCTTCTACAGATTCCACTTGATCCAGTGCAATCGAATTGTCTGTTTTCAGTTTGAATAGGTCACGGATCGTTGCGATCGGACGGTTATTCACCAGTTCTGCATATTCTTTAAAATCTGCATAATTACCAGAACGTACTGCTTTATGCAGTGAATTAATTACGTCTGGGTTAAATGCATGGTATTCCTTGCCGAATACAAATTTCAGCAAGCCACCTTGATCAATTGGTTTACGGTTTTTCCACGCGATATCAGCCAATTGTTTCTGGTCATTTTCAAGATCAACAAATGTTGCACCCTGAATACGGCTTGGTACACCAACGAAGCATGTGTTCACGACTTCATTGGATAAGCCTACTGCTTCAAACAGCTGACCGCCACGGTAAGAAGCAACCGTTGAAATACCCATCTTAGATAGGACTTTTAGTAAGCCTTTTTCAATACCCTTACGGAAGTTGTTTTGCGCGTATACCGGATCACCCAGCAATTCACCTTTCGCAACCAGATCATTGATCACGTCATACGCCAGGTATGGATAGATCGCTGTCGCACCAAAGCCTAGAAGTACAGCAAACTGATGTGGATCACGAGCAAAACCAGTTTCGATAATCAGGTTCGCATCGGTACGCAGACCTGTATTGATCAGATAATGGTGTACTGCACCAGTGACCATCACAGCATTGGCTGGCAAGAAGCCTTCACGGATTTTCTTGTCTGAAAGAACTAGTAAAGTCTTACCATCACGAATCGCTTGGGCAGATTCTTCACAGATACGTGCAATCGCCGCTTCAAGACCTTCTGCTTCTGGATAGTTCAGGTCGATGTCCGCAATTTCATAACCTTTACGGCCGATGGTACGGATCTGATGCATTTTTGAATTCGTCAGCACTGGGCTGGATACGATCAAACGGTCTGCATGTTCTGGGCTTTGCTCAAATACATTCTGTTCACGACCGAAACAGGTTTCCAGTGACATCACAATCGATTCACGTAATGGATCGATCGGCGGATTAGTAACCTGCGCAAACTGCTGACGGAAGTAATCGGAAACGTGACGGACCTGACGTGATAACACGGCCATTGGCGTATCATCACCCATTGAACCTACAGCTTCCTGACCGCTTTCTGCGATTGGACGTAATAACTGGTCACGTTCTTCAAAAGTCACCATGAACATTTTCTGTGCCGCTTTCAGGCTATCGCCTTTTAAGCCTTGATCGCACAGATATTCTTCCAGCTCAGGGCTACCCTGTAGACGTACTGAATTTTCACGCAGCCATTCACGGTATGGACGCATACGTTTCAGGTGGTTATTGACATCCTGAGTATCTAATACTTTACCAGTCAAGGTATCCACAACCAGAATCTGACCTGGACCTACACGACCTTTAGATACTACATCTTCAGGCTCATACCCCCATACACCGATCTCAGACGCCAGGGTGATGTAACCATTTTTAGTCACGACCCAACGCGCAGGACGCAAACCATTACGGTCCAGCATACAGATCGCATGACGACCATCCTGAATTACAAGTCCTGCAGGACCATCCCATGCTTCCATATGCTTAGAGTTAAATTCGTAGAATGCACGTAAGTCAGCATCAAGTGTTTCAACATTCTGCCAAGCGGGTGGAACCAGCATACGTAGCGCACGGAACAGGTCCATACCACCACCTATGAGGATTTCCAGCATGTTATCCAGACTAGAAGAATCCGAACCAGTACGGTTAACAATTGGGTTCAGTTCAGTCAAACCTGGCAGTAATGGATTTTCGAATTTAGGTGTACGCGCCAGCGCCCAGTTACGGTTCGCAGTAATGGTATTGATTTCACCATTATGCGCCAGATAACGGAATGGCTGAGCCAATGGCCAGCGTGGTAGTGTATTTGTAGAGAAACGTTGGTGGAACACCACAATATGTGACGCCAGACGCTCATCAGCTAGGTCAGTATAGAAGTCAGCAATTGCTGCTGGCATCATCAGACCTTTGTAGCTGATCACAGTTGAGCATAAGGTAGTTACATAGAAGTATGGATCATTTTTCAGTTTCTGCTCGGCACGACGACGCGCCAGGAATAACTTACGGTTAAATTCAACCTCAGTGACACCGATTGGGCAGTTAACAATGACCTGTTCAAAAGCAGGTAAAGACTGCATCGCAATCTCACCTAATGCGCCATTATTCGTTGGTACCACACGCCATGCAATAACGCGGCAACCTTCTTCTTCAATTTCTTTGGTTAATACTTGTTTTGCGTGTGCTGCCAGTGCAGGATCCAGGTTCAGGAAGATCGTACCTACAGCAAAAATTTCGCTTAAGGTAATGTCACTTAAACGCTTTGCTTCTTCACGAAAGAATTCCTTTGGCATTGCCAAAAGCAAACCACAACCATCACCGGTCTTACCATCTGCGGCAATACCACCACGGTGGGTCATACAACTTAAACTATGAATTGCGGTCTTGACGAGATCATGGCTTGCATCACCCTGCATATGGGCGATCAAACCGAAACCACAGTTATCTTTAAACTCATCCGGTTGGTATAAACCTTGAGCGGGAGCTACATTATTAGGCGATGGCATGTGCATAGCGTACCCTTCTTATCACAAAGCCCTGGCGGGCTGTTAAACAATCTAAATCCGTCTTTGCGATGGCGTCCAATTTACTTTCGAGGAAATTTCTATGAGCAGAGTAAAACTTTTCTTCACACTTTGAAGATAAACCTTTTCAGATTAATACGCATGAAAAATAAAGTTTAAAAGACTCAGAAATCACATAAAAATAACGACTAAATATGACACTTACGCATAATCATCGAATCATTTTCGCGCCAAAACAGGGAGATTAATTCAATTCATGCACCAATAAAGCAAAGAACATGCCAACTTGATGCACTAAGACAGAAACAATACCAATGACAAAGATTTAGCAAATATTTGGAACAGAGTGATAATTTTTATTGTGTATTTTTTGCACCAAAAGCGCACATTTATAGCATTTTTTCATACAGGGTGCGCTATTTTAGCCCGCACCCAAATTTGTATTAGTTAAAAGGATCACTTATCTCTTGTTCTTCAGCACGTTGTTGACCATTGGATTGAGCACGTGGCGTTGACGGTACAGTGCTTTCAGACTTCTGCACATCTACTACATTCCCCGATGGATCACGACGAACAATGGTTGTACTGGTGGTACTTGGCGTATTTGATGAGGGCTGGCTCTGCGGTTTAGGAACTACTGTTTCCTCTACTTTTGGTAGAGGCACATTTTTTAATCG
>NZ_DEZM01000129.1:10764-56316 GCF_002364825.1 Acinetobacter sp. UBA3132
TAATCGCACTTGATAGAGTTTCTGGTTAGACGTCAGCTCATCAGAACCTAAGTTATTCACATAAGGTTGATAATCTTGAATTTGCTGCACAGCTGGTTTGACTGATTTTGGCAAATCCATATTCAAATGATCCAGTGCCTGCTTCGCTTGATTTGCTGATTTATAAGCACCATAGAGTAAAACATATTGCTCAGGCATATTTTCGCCTGACAGTCGTAAATATATGAATTTACTACGATCTATCTGTTTTCTTAAGAAGTTTTTAATAATGATTTCATCAGAGACCCGAAACAGTTCAATCGCATACTGATTTTTAAATTGAGTAACATATTTGGTACCACGAAACTCGGCTTCATGGTTTGCATTTACAATGGTGCGTGTAGTCATATCCAGCGGATGAACTTCCTCATTTAATGCACCAAGATGGGTCATTGAAGCGACTTTTTCTGGTTGAATTAGTAGTTCGACCTCTGTTTCAGGCTTTTTCTCCACAGGAGTGACCTGATCCTTATCTGTAATGGCCCAAAAAATGAGCGCAACAAAAAGACAGCCTACCGCAGTCACCAGCCAAAAATAATGCTGAATCTTTTGCCATGGCGTATGGAGTGCTGTCATTTTCTAAAATTACCTATGCCTGATTGGCCAAAATGGCCTGCTTCATTAATTCTACATCAAAGTCTCGGGTGATAATCGCTTGTCCTAATTGTTCCAGCAATACCAGACGTAACTGTCCATTTAAGACTTTTTTGTCATGTGCCATATATCCCAGAAAATCATCCAGAGGAATTTTAGGGCAAACAATCGGAAGTTTGGCACGAGAAATGATTTTTTTTGTACGCGCGAGATCTGCTTCGGAAATCCAGCCCATACGCTGTGATAAATCAGCGGCCATGACCATACCGGTTGCTACCGCTTCACCATGCAGCCATTCACCATAGCCCAGATAAGACTCGATGGCATGACCAAAGGTATGACCGAGGTTGAGTAAAGCACGCTCACCTTGCTCTTTTTCATCATTCGCCACGATACGGGCTTTATGCGCGCAGGAACGATAAACAGCTTCAGCCAGCAACTGCTCATCACGAGCAATCAGACCTTCCATATTGGCTTCCAGCCAAACCAGGAAGTCCTCATCACCGAGTAATGCATATTTAATGACTTCAGCAAGACCTGCTGATAATTCACGATCTGACAAGGTTGATAACTGGGACATATCCGCCAGCACGACTTGTGGCTGCTGGAAAGCACCAATCATGTTTTTACCAAGTGAATGGTTGATCCCGGTTTTACCACCAACACTGGAATCCACCTGGGAAAGCAAAGTTGTTGGCACTTGAATAAAGTACACACCACGCTGGAAACAGGCTGAAGCAAAACCAGCCATATCACCAATCACGCCACCACCCAACGCCAATACCGTACAATCCCGGTTAAACCCCGCTTCAAGCAATGCATCAAAAATCAGGTTTAAATGTTGAATATCCTTAAATTTCTCGCCATCAGGCAAAATACAGGTCGCTACCGTTTTGCCCAGTTTTTCCAAGGCTGTCTTATAATGTTCCAGATATAGTGGTGCCACCGTATCATTACTGACAATCATCACCTGTTTACCATGAATATAAGGTTCTAACAGCTGCTGAGGATTTAAATCGCTACCAATAAAAATTGGGTAACGACGTTCACCGAGTTCGACATGTAAGGTTTGCATGATGGGGTAACCACTTTTTTACTGAGCTTATTTTTTCGGAAGGATGAGATTCAGAATACGCTGTGCCAGATCGCGTGCAGCGCCCTGATTGGTCTCAATAATATGGTGTGCGACTTCCCGATACAGCGGATCCCGAATTGCCAGCAGATCTTTAAGTTTCTGTTCTGGATTCTCAACTTGTAATAAGGGACGGTTTTTGTCGCGATAGGTTCGCTGGAGCTGGATTTCTACAGGAGTGTAGAGATAAACAACGATGCCTCGCTGTTTCAGATATTCGCGGTTAGACGCCTGAGTCACCGCACCACCACCTGTGGCCAAAACCAACTGTGGTCGTGAAGTTAACTCATCGATGACAACCGTCTCACGACTGCGAAAGCCCTGCTCACCCTCTTTTTCAAAGATCCAGGGAATCGTTGCACCTGTTTTACGCTCAATTTCATGATCACTATCCAGAAATTCTCGTCCTAACAATTCTGCTAAATGCCGTCCTACTGTTGTCTTTCCCGCCCCCATCGGCCCTACCAAATAGATATTTGGCAGGGATTCAAACTCTTTGCTTGGCAAGGAGTCACCTATTCATTTTGTTAATTTCAAAATATATTAATGATTTCTTGAAACACTGTCATTAACAATTCGAGGTGTAACAAAAATCAGGAGCTCACGCTTATTATCAGACTTAGTATCCTTACGGAATAAACGGCCTAAATATGGGATATCTCCTAAGAAAGGCACTTTGGTCTGTTGATTAAGATTTTCTTGTTCAAAAATTCCACCAAGTACTACAGTTTCACCATTTTCAACCAAAACATTAGTATTCAATCGATTCTTATTTAGATAGTATTCACCCAATGGTGTAACCCCAGCAATACTATCACTCGATATATCTAATGCCATTTGTACTTTACCATCGGGTGTAATACTTGGCGTCACATCCAGTTTGAGTACTATATCCTTAAACTCCGTGGTTGCCGTTGCACTTGCTCCACTACCTTCTGTGGATTGATATGGAACTTCTACACCTGATTCCACCGTTGCTTTCTGTTTATCCGCTGTTAATACTTTTGGGGTTGAAATCACTTCACCATATCCATCTGCCTGCAGAGCGGAGAGCTCCAGATCTAACATAAAGTCAGATAGACTAATCAAACCAAAAGCTATACGTCCAGCAGGGTTGGCAACACCCAGGTCCACATTCAGATTATCTGGACGTTGAATATTGTATTTCCATCCACCAAGCTCATCATCAAGCTCTGGCGTTCTAAGATCCCAAAGAGTAGTGTCACTTCCTCCCACTAATAAGTTATTATTATTAGTGATACCCTGAGACAAAATTCCCCATTTGACACCCATTTCTTTGGTAAATTCAGTCGATGCACGCACAATACGTGCTTCGACCATGACCTGCTTTACTTGCACATCCAGCAGGTCAACCATATTACGGATTTTATCGATAAAAGGCTGTGTGTCGTTGACAATCAATGTATTGGTGCGAGCATCAATTGACACTGAACCTCGCTGACTTAATAAACTTTCTTTATCATCATTTGAGCTGTTTGTAGAATTATTTGATGAATTATTAGAATTTTGCGCTGATTTATTTTGTGTAATCAGTTTTTCAATATCCGCTGCTTTGGCATAACTGAGTTGCATATACTCTGTCTGAATAGGAGCAAGCTTTACACTTTGTGCAAGTGCTTTGGCTTCTTCTTCTTCAGCTTTAATGAGCTCAGATACAGGCGCTATCCAGATTACATTACCATTACGACGTTTGTCCAAGTTCTTGGTCTTTAAAACAATATCTAAAGCCTGATCCCAAGGCACTTCCTTAAGACGCAAAGTAATATTGCCTTGTACGCTGTCTGCTGCAACCATATTAATGTCAGTAAAATCTGCTAGCAGCTGTAATACTCGGCGTACTTCAATATCCTGAAAATCTAAAGAAATTTTCTTACCTGTATAATGTTGAACAGCTTTTGGACGTAATGGATTTTTCTCTTCTGGGCGTTTTAAACTAATTGTCAGTTTATTATCGGTTTGATAAGCCATGTATTCATAGCTGTCTGAAGTTTGAATGGTAATCACTCCAGAGCCATTCTGGTTGACCGCATCTACTGTCGAAACAGGTGTAGCAAAATCATTCACATTCAGACGACGGGTTAAATGTGCCGGGATCTTGGAGCCTAATGCCCGTACAATAACTTTAGTGCCTTGCTGTTGTACATCAACCGGTGTATTACCACTCGCCAGATCGATCACGACCTGACCTTCACCTTTCGCCCCGCGCTGGAACCCAATATTGGTAATGCCTTGAGTATTTTGTTGTACGACTGGCTGTACAGGGATAACTGGATTGGTTGAATTGATTTTTAGAATAAAGGTATTGCCTTCAACACGCGTGGTAAATGCACCCGCATCAGCCAGATTCACAGTTAAACGTGCACGCTGGGCATCTGAAGTCACATCTACAGAACTTGCTTCTTTCGTTGCAACAGCAATACTGCTTTGTTTTAAATTCTGCTGTGCTTTATCAAAATCCAGAATCAGACGTGATGGTGATTCTAATTGATAAGCTTGTGGTTGAGGCGGCAAGCCATTAAACATCACGCGAATTTCAGTACCTTGTCCTGGAATCTGCATTGGTACCACATTGGTCATCGAAACCTGTGCACTTGCCGCCTGCATAACAGCAATGGCAACTGCCCCCATTGAAAACTGACGAAACACATGATTCATTGTATTAGCATCCCCAAAAATAAATTCTTTAAAACTTTTATTCATTGTTATTCCCTTTAACTTATGGCGCAGGCCCAATCAGGACCATACTGCGAGGGCGTTCCACATAGCCATCGCGTCCATCTGGAATAATCTCGATCAGATCAATTTGTGTCGGTGTGATATGGATCACCCGACCATGATTAAGTCCCATATAACTGCCACGCTGTACACGTTCAATTTCCCCATCTGGCGTATTAATTAAAGCCATAATCTGTCCAGCCTGGTTTTTGAGACTTCCTTTCATGGTCAAAGTTTCAAGCGGATAACTTTCTAAAGGTTGCAATTGACGTGATAGGTTTGGATAAACCCGTTTCCCTGCCATAATCTTCAGTTCTGCTGCCAATGAACTTGGCAAGAAAGGACTTTTTAGCTGATGTGCTGCATAACTAAAAGTTTCAACCGGAGCAAAATCGGGTGCTGGCTCAATGGGCAATGCGGGTTGATTGCGGATATTGGCCATTTCCTGATTGACCACATCAATACGTGATTCACAACCTGCCAGGATTAATCCGGCAGTAAGTGCTGAAGCAATTTTGATCATCTTCATTACTGTGCCCCCTGACTATTCGCAGCTGTTGTATCTGCCGATGCTGAGTTCGCACTACCGACATAACGATAGGTTTTTGCCTTCAAGGTATAATCTACAACCGGGATATCTGTTTTCTTCTCTTTATTTTCAGTACCCGTAATCGTAAAATCGTGTAGCGTCACGATACGAGACAATCCTGCAATACCGCTGACAAATGAACCAAAGGCATGATAATCACCCGTTGCTTCAATAGAAATTGGCTGTTCAATAAAGAACTCTTGCTTTACTTCAGGTTCAAGACGGATATTCTTAAACTTCAGTCCGGCATTGACACCACTCAAATTAATATCTTCAACCAGGCCTGGGATTTCAGTTTCCTTTGGTAACTGTTCAAGCTGCTGGTTAAAGCTTGCTTCCATATCCTGAAGTTGCTGTTGGTATTGTTGCAAATTACGCAGTTTGGAATCTTTCTCACGAAATTCATTTAACAGATTCTGTTCTTGTGCATTGGCCTGAGTAATTGATTCAATCTTGCCTCGAATCAGACCGAAATAAGCCAGCATCAAAACCAGGAAAACAATAAATACCCAGCAGGTAATCTTTACAGCCAGTGGCCAGCTACCATAGTTATTTGGATCGAGGGTATTAAATTGCTGAAAAAACTTTTCTACCGTCATTTTATTTTTTGGTACAACAACAGCTTCCTGACCTAATTCATCAAATTGTTCGCTCATGATGTCGCCCCTCCTGCTGCTGCAGCTGCTTGCGGCTGTTGTTCTGAAAGCACCGGTTGAGCAATCTGGTCCAGATCCACTGTCACTGTAAATGTGCCATAAGATTCTTCAACACGTGGAATAACAGAGCTTGGCGCCTTGTCCTTGTTCTCTTCCGCCACTAGGAATGCATTCATGAAAGCATTACGGTACCAGGTAGAAGCTTCGAGATTACGCAATAATTCTGCAACCGTATTTGGACTTGCTGCTTTACCTTCAATGGTGAACTTATCACCGACACGGTCAAACTTGGTGATATACATATCACTTGGGGTTACACGTACAATCTCGTCAATAAGATGTACGGCAATTGGACGCTGGGTTTGTAAACCTTGAATCAGTTTCATGCGTTCCACAATCGCATTACGCTGTTCCTGTAAACCTTCCAGAGATTTTAGCTGTACATCCAGATTCTGATTGGTACTGATGATGAGTTGGTTGGCTTGTTCTTGATCCTGTAATTTTTGATCATAGTAGAACCAGCTTCCTCCAGCTGCTGTTACCCCTAGCAACAAGGCCCCGACGCAATATGCGACAAATTCGTTATTTCTTTTTATCCTGAGTTCATCACGCCAAGGAAGTAAGTTAATTTTTGCCATTAATCAAAACTCCTCAATGCCAAACCACATGCAACCATGAGTGAGGACGCGTCATTTTCAATTTTTTTAATATCAATTTGAGGAGAAAAGCCCATTTGTAAAAATGGATTCGCGATCGTGACACGGTAACCAAGCTTTTGCTGTAATAATTTTGCCAGACCCGGAATATTGGCATTCCCTCCTGCCAACAGGATATGGTCAATTTCATTAAACTGAGAAGATGAGAAGAAAAACTGCAATGAACGAGCTGCCTGTTGCACCACAGCATCCAAGAATGGCTCCAAGACTTCAATATCATAGTCATCTGGCAATGCACGTGTTTTCTTGGCGCGTCCCGCTTCTTCAAAAGACAGACCATAACGATTCTGGATTTCCTGAGTCAGCTGCTTGCCCCCAAACACCTGCTCACGGGTATAAATAATCTTGTTGTTCCGCATGACTGATAGAGTTGTCATGCTATGACCAATATCCAGAATACCGACAGTATTTACGCCCATTGGTAAAGTATCGGCAAACACCCTGAAAGCATTTTCCAATGCAAAGCTTTCTACATCTGCAATCTTGGGTGTGATCCCCGCGATTTGCAGTACTTCAGACCGGGCTTCGACATTTTCAATACGGGTTGCGACCAACAGAACATTGACACGATTTGGATTAGACAATCGATCAGGCAAGACTTCAAAGTCAATGCTGGCTTCATCGAGTGGGAATGGAATGTATTGTTCGGCATCTTCACGAATTTGAACTTCGCGTTCATCACTTGTCATATCTGCATCCATTTCGATCGTTTTGGTGATCGCCATAGACGTAGGAATCGCAAATGCAGCCTGGTTAGATTGGGTATTGGCCAAGTTAATAGCACGAGCCAAAGCATCACCGACGGCTTCTGGATTTAAGATGTTTTTTTCAACAACACTACCTTCTGGTAATGGGACCAAAGCATAGCTTTCTACCCAGTACCGTCCGCTTTTCATAGAGAGTTCCAAAACTTTAACAGAAGTCGAGCTGATGTCGACGCCTATTAACCCCTTGTTTGGCTTACGATATAACCTGCGCACAATATCATTCCTATTATTTTTTTATCCCCAAAAATAAAGTAGCCTACTAGGTATAATCGGTCTAATAATTTTATCTAGATACAATAAGTCATCTAACATTATGTATATCTAAAGGATATACTGACCGCTCACTTAGTTTGCCATTAGCTCTTATTAAAACTTACTTGTTATGAAAAAGCTATCCAGTTCAGGCCTTGTTCATCCATTTTTTTTGATCATTATCATAATTATGATCTCAATTCCGATGGGCTTTTATGGCATGTACCTTTATATTGCTCCATCTTTGCCTGAAATGTCTATCCTTAAAAAGGCACCTTTACTTAAGCCTTTACAAGTATTTAGTTCCGATCAAGAGTTGATTGCAGAATATGGCGGCAAACTTTCTGTGCCTGTAGAATATGATCAGATTCCACCAGAATTTATTCATGCTTTCCTCGCTGCAGAAGATTCCAGCTTTTTCGAACATAGTGGCATCAGTTTTAAAGGCTTGGGCCGGGCATTAAGTGAAAGCGTCACGGGTTCCGATGTACAGACCGGTGGTTCGACCATCACTATGCAGGTGGCAAAAAACTATTATCTCAGTCCAGAACGAACACTGAAGCGCAAACTGACTGAAATTTTCCTGGCACGTAAAATCGAGCAAAACCTGACTAAAGAAGAAATTTTAACCCTCTATGTGAATAAGATTTTCTTGGGTAAAAATGCTTATGGCATCGCAGCAGCGGCTAAAATCTATTACAACAAAAGCCTGGAAGAACTTTCTCTTGCCCAGATGACAATGATTGCCGGTTTGCCGAAAGCCCCTTCCAAGTACAATCCGGTCGCCAATCCTAAACGTGCACTTGAACGTCGCAACTGGATTCTGGGACGTATGCTGCAGCTTGGTTATCTGAATCAGACACAGTATCAGCAAGCGATTGCGGAACCAATCAATCTGGATATGCCGGATCGTAGCACTCGCAATAAGTTTCCCTATGTCGGAGAGATGGTTCGTTCTGAACTGATCCAGAATTTTGGTGCACAGGCCATCGATTCTGGCTATAAAGTCTATACCACGATTAATAGTCAACGTCAGGCGTATGCTGAGCAATCGGTACAAGAAGGCCTTGAAGCCTATGACCGGCGTCATGGCTGGCGCGGTGCTGAAGCAAATGATCAACCCTTAAAAAAATTCCAGCCTTTTGCCAATACCTACCCTGCTCAAGTCACTAAAATCAATCCAAATAGTTTTGAAGCCTTAATGCAGGATGGAACCACCGTCACCGTTCCCTGGTCAGGAATGTCATGGGCGCGCCGTTACCGAAACGCCAATAGTGTTGGCGCTGCACCCAAGCGTGCGGCGGATATTGTTAAACTGAAAGATATTGTCCGTTTACGTCCTAATGCACAAAAAACTTCCTGGGCACTGGTACAGATTCCTAAAGTTCAAGGTCAGCTGATTGCCATCAATCCAAATAATGGTGCCATTGAAGCAGTAGTGGGTGGCTATAATTTTTATCAATCGACTTTTAACCGTGCCATTCAAGGCTGGCGTCAGCCAGGTTCGACCATCAAGCCTTTTGTTTATGCACTGGCATTGGAACGCGGCATGAGTCCGCATACCATGGTCAATGATGCGCCGATTACGATTGGTAAATGGACTCCCCGAAACTCAGATGGTCGTTATCTGGGCATGATTCCTTTACGTCGTGCCTTATACCTTTCACGTAATACCGTTTCTGTGCGCCTGCTACAAACGGTGGGGATTGAGCGCACCCGACAATTATTGATGGATTTTGGTCTGGAAGACAAACAGATTCCACGCAACTACACCATTGCCCTTGGTACGCCGCAAGTACTACCTATTCAGATGGCAACCGGTTATGCCACCTTCGCCAATGGCGGTTACCGTATCCAGCCGCATTTCATCAGCCGTATTGAAGATGCTTATGGTAAGACGATTTTTGAAGCAAAACCTGAATATGCCTGCATTTCCTGTATTAATCAGGAAGAACAAACGATTGCATCTGCTGACGTGGTGACGCCAGATGATGAAGTGATCGAAATGAATAACCGCTCACTGGAAACCAAAGCAGTAGCACCGAAAGTTTCGGCTGAACATAGCAATTACCGTCAGGCACAGCGTATTCTTAAATCCAGCTCTGCCTACGAAATGGCTAATATTTTACGTGATGTAATCCAGCACGGTACTGGCCGTGCAGCTTTACGCATTGGGCGTAGTGACCTGGGAGGTAAGACAGGTACCACTAACGATGCCAAGGATGCCTGGTTTGCCGGCTTTAATAGTAAGCTGGTAACAGTAGCCTGGGTCGGCTTTGACCAGCCAACAACTTTAGGTCGCCGTGAGTATGGCGGTGTAGCTGCCCTGCCAATCTGGACCGACTTTATGGCCAATGCGCTAAAAGGTACACCAGAATCTTGGGTGCGTCTGGATCGTAAAGCCAAAGCCCCAGTTAATCGTACTAAAGTCATCAATCAGGATTTAGAAGAAGTACAGGAAGACCACTCTTCTCCACCAATGGCCACTCCACTGTATCGTCCAGCCCCAGTCGTTATACCTAGACGTGAGCAAAATGATTTTGAAGATCTACCGGGTGAAGAATTGACTGTACCTGGTGAAACACCAGCAACGCAGGAACAACCATTACAGCCAAAGAAAACGGATTCTCTTGATAGTCTGATTGAACAGGTTCAGTAACTTCCCCGATTAAGCAGTCAAATAAAAAGCCCTCAATTGAGGGCTTTTTATTGTTTAGATAATAATCAGTATTATTTCTTTTGAAAAAGATAAATCTGGTATTGTGCCATTAATTCAAATTGTTCTTGCTGTTCAAGTGCCAGACGGCGTTCCGGCTTAACCTTATAGGCATATGGCGTCATCGCAATCAGGTTTTTCAAGTCTGCTTGTGGCAAACTCATAGGCGCTTCAACAATCTGTTCACTCACCAAATCAAATGCATCTTGCAACTGCCCGACAAACTTTTGTGGCTCGTGTGGTTTCACTTCTTCAAATAGTGCTTCTCGCATGGCATACAAATGCTGTGGTGCAGGAGTCACAACCATTAAATAAGATTTCGGCTTGAGTACACGCAGAATTTCCTGTTTCGGAATCGGGCTAAACAGGCTGGCACATAGATCTATTGATTCATCTAATACAGGCAAAGTTGCGCCTGTACCTACTACCCAAGTAATCTCTTTATTCAGCTTCGCTGCTACCTGAATCGCATTTTTGGCAATATCCACGCCTATACACTGCAGTACTTCCTGTTGCATGGCATCAGTGTAATACCCTTCTCCACAGCCAATATCCAGCAGATTTTCAATACGCAGTTCACGAATCTTTTGTACCACTGCTTGTTGCAACGGAGCATAGTGACCTGCACTTAAAAATGCACGGCGTGCCTGTACTGATTCAGGTGTATCACCCGGATTTTTACTGTGTTTATGCTGAACCACATGCAGATTCACATAGCCTTGCTTTGCTACATCATAGCTATGCTGATTGTCACAGCGCCAGGTCCCTTCATTTAGACGTAACTGCTCACGACATACTGGACACATGAGTAGGTTCATTTTATAGTTTCTCCAAAACAAAAAAGCCGGCATGCGCCGACTTTTTCAAATGCATTTCTTAGCGTAATTTTAAGGTCATTAGACCTAAAACTACCAGCATAATCGTAATAATCCAGAAACGGATCACCACTTGAGTTTCACGCCAGCCTTTCTTTTCATAATGATGATGCAAGGGTGCCATCAGGAATACGCGTTTATTGCGCATTCTTAATGAACCAATTTGCAGGAAAACCGAAATCGCCTCTACCAGAAACACACCGGCCATAATCGCAAATACGATTTCCTGACGTACCATCACCGCAATCGTCCCCAGCATCGCACCCAGCGACAAGGCACCAACATCACCCATAAACACTTGTGCAGGATGGGCGTTGTACCACAGGAATGCCAGACCCGCACCAATCATCGCGGCACAGATCACCACCAGCTCAGATGAATATTTTACATATGGAATATGCAGGTAGTTCGCAAAACGTACATCACCGGCAAGATAAGCAAAAACACCTAGACCAGCAGCCACCAGTACGATCGGCATAATCGCCAGACCATCCAGACCATCCGTCAGGTTAACAGCATTCGATGCGCCATTAATCACGAAATAGGTAAAGATAATAAAACCAATACCGAGTGGAATCATTGAGAGTGGAATCGTGTGATCCTTAAAGAATGGAATCAGCACATCCAGCATGTTGGCTGTCACGACCGGATTCGGTTGTTGCTGTGCAATCACATAAAGCGCAATACCGGCACCAATTGAACCTACAGAGGTCCAGAAAAACTTCTTGCGTGCAGGCAAACCGGCATTATCCTTATAACGGATCTTGATCCAGTCATCTGCCCAACCAACGGCACCAAAAATCACCATCACTGCAAGTACAATCCACACGTATGGATTCGATAAATCTGCCCAGAGTAAGGTCGAAATACCAATTGAGAGTAGAATCAGCACACCACCCATGGTGGGTGTACCCATTTTTTTGGCATGGTTTTCCGGTGCAAATGAACTGACTGCCTGACCATATTTCAATGCCTGTAACTTGCGAATCATCACAGGACCCAGCACCAAACCAATGGTCAATGCCGTCAAGACACTGAGCAAAGCACGTAATGTTAAATAACGAACCACCTGAAACGTGCTGTCATAGCCCGCTAGTTGTTCAAATAGCCATAACAGCATTTAGAGTTTCTCCATCAATGCAGCCATCAATGTTTCCATATGGGTAAAACGCGACCCCTTAAACAGGAATGACATCGGCTGAGGTTGATGTGTTTCAATCAAACGAATTAAAAACGGTAATGCCTGCTCCTGATTCAGGAAAGCCTGCATTTTCTTACCATATTGTGTACTACGCGCACCTTCTTGTGCGGCAGGTGCAAATTCACCGACTGCCACCACAAAGTTCAGGTCTTTTACCGAAACCAGATCGCGACCCAGCTTATAATGCTCAATTGCAGCTGATGCACCTAACTCACCAATATCACCCATCACCATGACACGGATACCTTCCTGCTGTGCTAAAACGTCAGCGGCAGCACGCATCGAGTTTGGGTTGGCATTATAGGTATCATCAATAAACACAAATTCTTTGTGCTTGATGAAGTTCAGACGACCTTTGGCACCTACTGCCTCTTCCAGGCCAGCCACAATATCATCCAGGCTGATACCAAGGGCTAAAGACAAGGCCGCAGCAGCAGTTGCATTCTGCACATTATGCTCACCAGCAAATGGCAGGTTCACTTTCTTATTGCCTTGAGATGTATTCAAGATAAAGCTTGCAGACTGCGGATGTAATTCCACTTCAGTTGCGCAGACCTCTCCACCCTGACCAAAACTTAAGGTCTTTTCGGTTTTTACAGCAGCTCGAATCTGCTCGGCATAATCATCCGCTGCAGGGATAATAGAGGTTTCAGAAATATGCGAATAAATTTCTGACTTGGCACGGCAAATCCCATCACGACCACCGAACTCACCCAGATGTGCAGTCCCGATGTTAATAATACCGGCCACGTGCGGCTGTACCAGACCAGCAGTATAGTCAATTTCACCCTGATGGCTGGCCCCCAGTTCCATCACTGCATATTGATGCTCTGGGCGCAGCTCCAGCAACATCACAGGCACACCGAGATCATTATTCAGGTTACCGCGCGTCACCAAAGTTGGTGCCAGACGAGACAAGATACTACCCAGCATTTCCTTGGTAGTGGTTTTACCGCTACTGCCAGTTAGGGCAATGACTTTGAGTTGTGGATTTTGCTGACGGCGGAAAGCCCCTAGACGACCCAGCGCCTGACGGGTATCGTCCACAACCAATTGGCAAATTTCAGCATCAACCGGATGATCGACAATGGCAATCTGGCAACCGTTTGCCGCAACTTGCGCTACGAAATCGTGTGCATCAAAGCGTTCACCTTTCAAAGCCAGAAAAGCATCACCGGCTTCTGCATCACGAGAATCCATCAGGATACGTTTAATTTCGCCTTCAGGCTGCTTGTCATTCAGCCAGTAACCCTGAGTCGCCTGTTGTAATTGTGCTGCAGTCCAAGGTACCAAAGGCACAGTACTGGTAGTTGAAGTATGCATAAATTCGTCCTATTACTGCGCTGGATATGCTGAATCAGAGTTACAGTGCTGCGCATCAATGGCCGCCTGTACTTCGACAACATCATCAAACCAATGGCGAACGCCATCGATTTCCTGATAATTTTCATGCCCTTTGCCTGCAATGACTACAATATCACCCGCTTGCGCATGTTTCACTACAAACTTGATCGCTTCACGGCGGTCATGAATTTCCTGATAAGTTTTACCAACGAAATCGATCCCTTGCTTCATATCCGCAAAAATCTGTTCCGGGTTTTCAGTACGCGGATTGTCAGAGGTTAAAATCGCAATATCCGAACCATTGAGAGCCGCTTGTGTCATCAATGGACGTTTACCACGATCACGGTCACCACCACAGCCAAATACCGCCCAGAGCTTGTTATTGACATGGCGTTTTAAAGTCACCAATACCTGCGTCAAAGCATCTGGCGTATGGGCATAATCCACTACAAACAAGCGCTCACCATCACGCAGTACCTGCATACGACCCGGTGCGCCTTTTAGATTAGGCACAGTCTCAATCAAATTTGCTAAATCAAAACCAGCCTGTTCTGCAACAACCAGACTCGCCACCAGGTTTTCAATATTGAAATGACCCAAGAGTGGACTGTGTACGGTGAATGTACCCTGCGCAGTGATCAGTTTAAATTCTGCACCAGAAATCCTATATTGAATATCCTGTACCTGATAATCAGCTACTTGTGACAAAGAATAAGTTAGAATTTTCGGTTGGTTTGGATTGGCTCTTGCAGCATTCAGCATCACCTCTGCATGTGCGTCATCAATATTGATGACTGCCACTTTCAGAGATTCAAAGCTAAATAAACGCGATTTTGCTTCTGCATAAGCTTCCAGCGTACCGTGATAATCCAGATGATCTCGACTTAAATTGCTATAAGCCGCAATTTCAATCGCACAACCATTCAGACGGCCCTGCTCCAGACCATGCGAGCTCGCTTCAATTGAAGCAAACTCCGCACCTGCCTGTGCATAGGCATGCAAGGCATTTTGCAATTGCAGGGCATCAAGT
Organism: Acinetobacter sp. UBA3132; assembly: GCF_002364825.1. NCBI lineage: Bacteria > Pseudomonadati > Pseudomonadota > Gammaproteobacteria > Moraxellales > Moraxellaceae > Acinetobacter > Acinetobacter sp. UBA3132. The sequence goes on from NZ_DEZM01000129.1 coordinate 25,412, forward strand.
GTGGTATGAGAAGAGGCTTCCAGATTCGGCAAAATACCATTCCCTGTAGTCCCCATAACTGCACAGGCTTTAGTTTGCAGCATCAGCAACTCAGCAACCAGACGGGAAATCGTGGTTTTACCATTGGTACCGGTCACGGCCAGAATACGGGCAGCATTGACTGGCTGAATCGCTTGCAGATAGCGCTTCTGCCATTCGCCCATCAGGTGACGGACATTGGGTACTACTAAAGCTGGAGCAATGCCCAGATCTTGTTCTGAAATCACGGCCAGTGCACCCAATGACAGGGCTTTTTTGGCATATTCTGCAGTTTTTTCAGGTTGAGACAAGCTAGTCAGGGCAATAAAAATTTGCCCCAGTTTAACTTTGCGGCTGTCCAGCTCAAAGCCCTGAAAGGATTGTCGCATCCATTCAGCACTATCTTGAACGGCGTAGAGATCTTGAAATGTTATCGACATTGATCACCTGTTTACTGGACTTGGGGAGATTCTAAAGGTTTGTCCAATGGGACATTCAGCAAGCGTAAAGACTCTTGCATTACACGCGCAAAGACCGGCGCAGATACCGTACCACCATAGTAGGTGCCTTGTGGGTTTTCTACCACCACCACCATAGCGATCCGTGGGTCACTGACTGGTGCCACGCCGGCAAATAAAGCACGGTATTCATTGGTCGAATAACCTTTACGGTCAGCACGCAATTTATGCGCAGTCCCTGTTTTACCTGCAACCCGATAACCTGGCACTGTCGCACGAGTAGCGGTACCCCCTGGCAAGGTTGCAGTTTCCATCATCAGCAGAACCTGGTCTGCAATTTTCGGATCAATCATCTGCTCGCCTTTCGGCTGTTCTTCTAACTTGTACAGGCTTAGCGGGACTTTTACGCCCTTGTTAGCCAGCATGGCATAGGCATCAGCCAGTTGTAGCACCGTCGCATTCAGACCATAACCATAAGACATAGTCGCCACTTCAGACACGTTCCATTTACTAGGTGGCAGAATCAGACCGGCACTTTCACCCGGGAATTTCACGGCAGAACGCTGACCAAAACCAAGGCGTTTATAGAAAGTCGGCAAGGTTTCATAAGGCAGTGATAACGCCAGTTTGGCGACACCAACGTTAGAGGATTTCTGGATAATACCACCCAAGGTTAATTGCCCATAATTGTGGGTATCCCGGATTGTGTGATTCCCGACCCGCATACTCCCCGGGGTCGTATTCACCACTGAATTGGCTGTGTATTTACCACTTTCCAGCGCCATCGCTACAGTCAGCGGCTTCATGGTTGAACCCGGCTCGAAAGAGTCGACCGCACCGCGGTTACGCATCGCATCTTTGTTCAATAATCCGTTTTTATCATTCGGGTTATAAGCTGGCCATGAAGTCATCGCCAGAATTTCACCAGTCTTCACATCCACCGCGATTGCGGTTGCAGAACGGGCATTATTTGCAACACCTGCTGCAGTCAATTCGCGATACATAATGTACTGCAAGCGTGAATCGATGCTAAGCGTGATGTTTTCTCCTGCTTCAACTTCTTTAATAATTTCAGGGTCTTTAACGCGGTTGCCCTTCTTATCACGTACTATCTGCTGCTCGCCGTCTACACCTGACAGACGGGTATTCAGCTGCATTTCCAGGCCTTCGATGCCCACACTCTCACTGTTGGTCAAGCCAATAATCTGGGAGTTCGGTTGTGGCTGCGGATAGTAACGCTTATAGTTTTTCTCGGTGTATACACCCTGGAAATTACGCTTCATAATCAGCTCAGCCTGTTGAGGCGGAACTTCTTTTTTCAGAATCAGATAACGGGAACGTGGACGCGCTTCCATCTTCTGGCGCAGGTCGGCACGATCCATACCCACCGCATCAGCCAGTTCATCCAGGTTCAGGTTTTTATCTGGTAACTGACGTTTCAGCTTGCGGTTATTCGGATCCTTTTCCAAAGCCTGAATCGTTTCATCATAGAGTTTTTTATTATCAAAATAATCACGTGGATCAATCACTATCCGCATAATTGGAGTACTGATCGCCAGTGGCACGCCATTACGGTCATAAATTACACCACGCATGGCTTTAATTTTGTCGGTTCTTAAAATCTTGGCATTGGCCTTGTTCTGCAGGAATTCTTTATTAATCACCTGTACATAGAAAGCGCGCCCGATCAAAGCCAGAAAGCACAGCAGTACCACGGCCCACATAATATAAAAACGGCTAATATCAACGCTTAAAGCATTTTTTGTCGTCACGGACTGTTTTTTACGTGCCACTTGCTTGGTTTTCTTGTCTACCATGTCTGAGCGCTAGCCTTATTTTTTTACATCTGAAGTTTGTGGCAATGAAATCACCACGGTCTGTGAAACAGGAGGAGAATACATTCTGAGCTGGGTCACGGCACGTGTTCCAATCTGGGCGGTTGCACCAAAGGTCTGCTGCTCGATCAGCAAACGTCCCCACTCTGCATTGAGATCATCACGCTCACGCAGATAGCTGCTCAGTTTTCTATAATCCTGACGATATTCAAAGACTTGAAATACCACAAATACAGCACTGATGAAAACCATCATCAACAGAATGCCGTAAGTAATGGCTTTCTTCATCCCTGACTGATTCAACTTCCTTTCGACCACTTCAGTTTTCATTATTTGCCTATTAAGCTAAACGTTCTGCAACTCGGAGCCATGCACTACGTGAACGAGGATTGGCTTTCACTTCCTCATCACTTGCCTTGATACGGGATACTTTTTTCAGTCGACGTGTATCCTTGCGTTGTTGCGGCATCCCCCAGCCCGAGTCTTCCTCTAAGGTAGATTCTTTTTGAATAAATTGTTTAATTAAACGGTCTTCCAATGAATGGAAGCTAATAACCGCCAAACGGCCATGAGGTTTAAGTACTTCAACGGCTTGTGGCAGGAAAACTTCAATATCTTCTAATTCTTTATTAATAGCAATACGAATCGCCTGGAAAGTTCGAGTTGCCGCATGTTTATTTTTTTCCCATTTCGGGTGTGCCACTTTGACAATTTCTGCCAGCTTGGCTGTCGTATCAATATATCCGGCAGCCTTGATTGCTTTGGCAATCCGCCGGCTATATCGCTCTTCGCCATACTGGAAAATGATATTGGCCAAAGCGTCTTCTTCAATATTCACCAGCCACTCAGCTGCGGTCGGACCTTGTGAATTGTCCATACGCATATCCAGCGGACCATCTTTCATAAAGCTAAAGCCACGTTCAGCCTGATCCAGCTGTGGAGATGACACGCCTAAATCCGCCATCACCCCATCCACGCTTTCTATACCATGCTCAGCAAGTGCTTCTTTAAGGTCAGCAAAGCTGGCATGAATAATTTTAAACCGGGGATCTTCCTGTTCCAGGACCGCAGCTGTTTCAAGTGCCTGAGGGTCTTTATCAAAGGCATAAACACGGGCATTTTCATCTAATTTAGACAATAAGAGACGCGTATGGCCACCACGGCCGAAAGTTCCATCCACATAAATTCCCGTATTTCGATCAGCCACCAGGGCATCAACGGTTTCGTGAAGCAATACAGAAATATGGGACATAAAAACTCAATCAATAGGGCGAAAAATTTAACTGCACATTATCACTCTGTTTAGCTAAAGCTCCAAACGACTTTTTGTAGATAAATATTATTTTCCATAGAGAAAACCGTTTTTATTTTTACTCAAACGATAAAAAAGCTTCCTTGGAGGAAGCTTCTTTATTTATAAAATTAAATTTTAAATCAACAGATTAACGTTTTGAGTTATAAATCTGATCAAAGAGCGCCCCATTCACGAAATGAGTTTTCTGTGCATTGGCCCAGCCACCGAATACTTCATCAATGGTAAAAGTTTTAATTTTCGGGAACTGCTTCGAGTATTTCGCTAGAACTTCCTGATTACGTGGGCGGTAATAATGTTTCGCTGCCATTTCCTGACCGAGTGGAGAATATAAATAATTGATATAGCCTGTTGCCAACCATTTATTGCCATTTTTCTCAACAGTACGATCCACAATTGCCACAGAAGGTTCAGTCAGAATCGTCAGAGATGGGTAGATAATGTCAAACTTGTCTTTACCCAATGTCTTTTGCGTTACTAAAGCTTCATTTTCCCAGGTCAGCAATACATCACCAATATTACGCTCTGCAAAGGTAGTCATCGATGCACGTGCAGCTGAGTCCATGACTTTTACGTTTTTATAAAGCTTGCCCACAAACTCTTGAGCTTTGGCCTTGCTGCCACCCGGTTGTTTTTCTGCATAACCCCAAGCTGACAAATACACCCAACGTGGCAGACCACCAGTTTTCGGGTTTGGTGTAATAATTTCCACGCCCGGTTTAGTCAGATCTTTCCAGTCTTTAATTCCTTTAGGGTTACCCTTACGCACCATAAATACAATAGTCGAGGTATACGGTGCAGAGTTATATGGGAATTCCTTTTGCCAACCCGCTTTGATCTGACCGGATTTTACAATTTCTTCGATGTCATTGGCTAAAGCCAGCGTCACAACATCGCCTTTCAGACCATCAACAACCGAACGTGCCTGTTTACCAGAACCACCATGCGACTGTTTAAAGTTCACATTAATACCAGTACGGCTTTTCCAGTAAGCACCAAAAGATTTATTGAATTCGTCATAGAACTCGCGGGTTGCATCATAGGAAACATTTAAAAAATCACGGTCAGCTGCTTGCGTAGCCGTTGCGGTAAAGGTCAAACCTGTTGCCAATAAGGCAGCGCTAAATATTGATTTTAACTGAGTTTTCATGAGAGCACAGGGAGGATTATCTTGTATTCATATAACTATATGAAAAAAAGTTATTTTTCGCAATTCAGCAAACAAAGTGTATACAGGGTAATATTCTGTTATTTTTTGTTTTAATATCATGTTTTATATAATAAAAATTTTAACAATATAGAGCTATGCAGGTTTTATAGCATTTTATTCTTTAAATATGAAAAAAACGGATAAGCAATTTATCCGTTTTGCCGTCTTATCAAGTATTTAGAAAAACATGGCAAATTAGCGGTTTTCAGCAGAAATCTGGTCATAGATTGCACCATTTAAGAAATGAGTTCTCTGTGCCTTAGCCCAACCACCAAACACTTTATTAATTGTAAAGGTTTGAATTTTTGGAAATTGTTTTGCATACTTTGCAGCCGCTTTTTGGTCACGCGGACGGAAATAATATTTCGCTGCCAGTTCCTGTCCCTTCGGTGAATACAAGTAGTTCAAATAACCTTTAGCCAGATTCGCACTACCATTTTTCGCGACACTTTTGTCGACAATCGCCACCGATGGTTCAGCCAAGATCGAGATAGACGGATAAACAATTTCGTATTTGTCTTTACCTAAACCTTGAGTCACCAGCAAGGCTTCATTTTCCCAAGACAACAACACGTCACCGATGCCACGCTCAGCAAAAGTGGTTAAAGATCCACGCGCACCTGAATCCAGCACTTTGACATTGCTATATAATTTTTTCACCAGTTCTTTGGCCTGAACATCATTACCACCCGGCTGTTTCAGCGCATACCCCCAGGCAGACAGATAAATCCAGCTTGGTGCGCCACCGGTTTTCGGATTTGGGGTAATAATTTCGACCCCTGGCTTGGTTAGGTCATTCCAGTCTCTAATCTGTTTTGGATTACCCTTACGCACCAAGAAGACAATAGTCGAAGTATAAGGTGCTGAGTTATTCGGAAACTCTTTTTGCCAGCCTTTATTAATCAGACCAGCAGTGACGATTTCTTCAATGTCATTGGCCAGTACCAATGTTACGACATCTGCCTGTAAACCATCCACTACGGAACGGGCCTGTTTACCTGAACCCCCATGTGACTGCTTAAAGTTAACCGTTTGTCCGGTTTTTTGTTTCCAGAATTTGCCGAATTCTTCATTATATTCCTGATAGAACTCACGGGTTGGATCGTAGGAAACATTCAGGAAATCTTTGGCTATTGCCAGCTGTGCACTTACCCCCGAAAACACTGCGAAAAATGCAGATACAATTATTTTTTTCATTACAATAGCTCTTTTGTTTATCTAAAAAACACTATATAAACTTGAAATATATTTAACAATCATATGCTTATAATAATAATTTTAAAGATTTTCTTATTTTTAGATATCTTATAAATGACAATTCTCTGCATTTTTTATACTTATCGCCTATCAATTGATTACTTTAGGATATGATCTTCATAGTCTCTTCATAGTCCTGTGCTAAAAATAGCACCGTTATGAGGTGATCTCTGATTTTTCTCAATTTTCCATTGTCATATTTATTTTTTTTGTAAATTTTGTGACTTGGTTCTACTTTTTAGGGGTTAAATGTGATTGAATTGTATTCAACACAACAAAAACCCTAAGACTATAAATCCAGCACCACAACAAGAGAGGGAGTTTGGACATGAAATTTGCAACGTTCAAGACCGGCATCCTGAGCCTATCCATTTTATTTACCGCACAATTCAGCAACGCTGTTGTTGCGCACCCTGAGCTAGTTAATAATCCGGCTGCACTAACAGCTGCTGCCTCTAAACCAGCAGTAACAGTGACTAAGTCATCTCCTATTGTAAAGGCAATTCAGCAGCAAAAAACTGAAAAATCTCTGCATCCTGAAGAAAACCTGAAAGTTTTGACTGCAATTAAAGTACGTCCATCACAAAACTTTTTTGCCGATCAAAACCAGAGTTTTACTCGTTTTCTGCAAAATTTTTTCTTTAGCAGCAATTCCTGATTATCAGCTGACAGCTCGCAACATTTAAAACTGCTTCTGATCTAAAGCCATATCATTCAATGTTGAATTAAGCATTAAGTGATGTGGCTTTTTCGTTATAATAGCCAGAAATTTATATTTAGATTCCATCCGACTATGACTGTTCGTACTCGTATTGCCCCTTCTCCTACAGGTTTTCCTCATGTAGGAACTGCCTATATTGCCTTGTTTAACCTGTGCTTTGCCAAGCAGCACGGTGGTGAATTTATTCTTCGTATTGAAGATACTGATCAGCTGCGCTCTACCCCTGAATCAGAGAAAATGATTCTGGATTCTTTGCGCTGGTTAGGCCTGAACTGGTCTGAAGGTCCGGATATTGGTGGTCCACATGCGCCATACCGTCAGTCAGAACGTATGAGCATCTATAAAAAATATGCTGAAGAGCTGGTAGATAAAGGTCATGCCTTCTACTGTTTTGCGACTGCGCAAGAGTTAGATGAAATGCGTGCTGAACAGCAGGCACGTGGTGAATCACCACGTTACGATGGCCGTGGTTTGAAACTCTCTAAAGAAGAAGTCGCACGTCGTCTGGCAGCTGGCGAACCGCATGTGATTCGTATGAAAGTGCCAACTGAAGGTGTATGTACCTTCAATGATATGTTGCGTGGTGAAGTAGAAATTCCATGGGCGCAAGTCGACATGCAAATTCTATTAAAAACAGACGGTCTGCCAACTTATCATTTGGCAAACGTGGTCGATGATCACCTGATGCAAATCACCCATGTGATTCGCGGTGAAGAATGGATTCCTTCTGCACCGAAACACCAATTGCTTTACAAATACTTTGGTTGGGATATGCCAGTGCTGTGCCACATGCCACTACTGCGTAACCCGGACAAATCAAAACTGTCTAAACGTAAAAACCCGACGTCTATTAACTACTATAAAGACATCGGTGTATTGCCAGAAGCCCTGTTGAATTACTTGGGTCGTATGGGCTGGTCAATGCCAGATGAGCGTGAAAAATTTACGCTGGCTGAGATGATTGAACACTTTGACATTAATCGTGTTTCTCTTGGCGGCCCGATCTTTGATATTGAAAAATTAAATTGGCTGAATGGTCAATGGATTAAAGCGCTTTCTCCTGCCGAGCTTCTGGATACTTTGCTGGCCTGGAAAGCAGATCGTGCCAAATTAGAAGAAATTGCTGCTGCGATTCAACCACGTATCAACCTGTTGTCAGAAGCGGTGAACTGGTCAGCGCATTATTTCAACCATTTCCCGACACTAAATAAAGAACAGTTTGAAAGCAAAAAACTGACTGAAGAACAGGTACGTCAAAGTTTGCAGTTTGCAATTTGGCGTCTGGAAAGCCTGTTTACTTGGAATAATGATACGGTCAGCCAAACCTTGATGGATCTTGCGAACCAGATGGGCATCAAGTTGCGTGACTTTATGCCAGCTTTCTTTATTGCCATTGCCGGTTCAACTGCATCTACGCCCGTGATGCAAACCATGGTGACGATTGGACCGGACCTGACCTTTTCCCGTCTGCGTCATGCCCTGGAAATTGTCGGTGGTCCAAGCAAAAAAGAGCTGAAAGTCTGGGAAAAACTTAATGAAAGCTTAAAATTGCCGAAAAATGATGCAGTTGATGAAGCTTAATTAAATTTTTAGTTGACGTGTGAACGTTATATCCATAATATAGCGCTCACACAGACTGGGGTCATAGCTCAGTTGGTAGAGCGCTACAATGGCATTGTAGAGGTCAGGAGTTCGATCCTCCTTGACTCCACCAAAAGTCTTGCTTTACTAGTGTATTTGCCTCATTTGTCCCTATCGTCTAGAGGCCTAGGACATCGCCCTTTCACGGCGGTAACCGGGGTTCGAATCCCCGTAGGGACGCCATATTCAAGATCACCCTAATACATTAGGGTGATCTTAATAAAAAACCCAAGCATTGCGACTTGGGTTTTTTATTGTCTGAAATTTATTATGATAACTTTGAGCCACTTTTGGCTTTCTGTATGATTAAGATTAAAATAGACAAAATTGAAAAATTCTGGAGTTGCAATGCAATACCGTTGTCCAAAATGTCAAAGTCCTAAAATTATGCCGCTTGCACAACCAGGTCAGCCAGCAGCACGTCCAGTCGTGCCGAAAAGCTTGGTACTTCTTGTACCTGCCCTATTTGTCTTACTTCTGCTGGTGATCATCAGTATTGGTATGTGGATTTTTGGTGACGGCGCAGGCACTACCCTACAGACTGCAACAGTAATTGTATTCGTGATCTGTCTGATTGCAGGCTTTATGTTCTATAAAGACTTGCCTGACTTTAAAATTTCTATGCAGGCATTCATGCAAAGCCAGAAAAAATGGAAATGCCGTGAATGTAATCATGAATGGGAAATCTGATTTTTCTCTTTCGTATTTAAGGCTGCTTCGGCAGTCTTTTTTATGCCTTTCATTAGATTAGTTTTATCGGATTATCTAAAAATTTAAAAACATCATCAGACAAACTGGTGTAATTTATTCTTATAAAAAAGGATTCCAATTTATTGCAGGGATGCAACATAAAGGAAGAATAAAAATGCTTAAAAAAATTATAAATTTTCTATTTTCTTGTAATGATCCACCTATTCCATTCATTGAGGAGCAGCCCAGTGAAGCAGATACTTATTATTTGCAGGCTTTGCAATATGAGTCACTGTGCATGACCCTGCAACAACTACAGGCTATACCAGAGATTAGCCAACGCCTAACCCCAAAACACATCTATCAACGCAATGCTGTCTGGAACTACCTGAGTGCAGGGTTAAGAGGACATATGGAAGCACAATATCGACTTGGCGTGTATTATTTGCATGGGAAACTAGGTTTAGATCAAAATGATGAACAGGCCAGATTATGGTTAGATAAAGCCAGACAGCAAAATCATAGTAAGGCTGCACAACTTTTATCAGAAATAGAAAGCTGAATAACTTAAGAATATAGAATAAAAAACCAGCCCTAGGGCTGGTTTTTTTGCGCTTTAGTTAAGCACCAATTTTGCGGTATTTCTGACGTTTCGCAACCAGGTCATCACCATCGCGTTTACGACGGTATTCTTCGAATTCTGCATAGTTACCGGTGAAGAATTCAGGTGTTTCACCTTCGAATGACAAGATGTGCGTTGCAATACGGTCAAGGAACCAACGGTCATGCGAGATCACCATCACTGTACCCGGGAAGACAAGAATCGCGTCTTCCAGTGCACGTAAGGTTTCGATATCCAAGTCGTTTGACGGTTCATCGAGTAAGATTACGTTAGCGCCCATTTGCAGGATTTTTGCAAGCTGTAAACGGTTACGCTCACCACCGGACAACTGACCGACACGTTTTTGCTGATCTTGGCCTTTAAAGTTAAAACGGCCGATGTACGCACGTGATGCAATTTCGTATTCACCAATACGCAAGATATCTAAACCGCCAGAAACTTCTTCCCAAACAGTTTTGTTGTTATCTAAGGTGTCACGAATCTGCCCTACATAAGCAACTTTAACTGAATCACCTAAAGTTACTGTACCCGTATCAGGTTGTAATTCGCCTGTCATCATACGGAAGAGTGTGGTTTTACCCGCACCGTTTTCACCGACAATACCCACAATCGCAGCAGGCGGTACAACAAACGATAAATCTTTATAGAGCGTACGATCACCAAACGATTTGCTGATACCTTCAACTTCTACAACCTTGTTACCTAGACGTGGACCAGGTGGAATGTAGATTTCAGACGTTTCATTACGTTGCTGGAATTCACGTGAGTTAAGCTCTTCAAAGCGCTCCATACGTGCTTTGTTTTTCTTTTGCTGACCTTTCGCATTAGAACGAACCCATTCAAGTTCTTTCTTAAGTGCTTTAGCAAAAGATTCTTCTTGCTTCTGTTCCTGCTCTAAACGGGCATTTTTCTGCTCTAACCAAGAAGAGTAGTTGCCTTGGTATGGAATGCCCATGCCACGGTCAAGTTCAAGAATCCACTCTGCTACGTTATCCAAGAAGTAACGGTCATGCGTAATCGCAACGATGGTACCTGGGAAATCTTTCAAGAAACGCTCTAACCAGGATACAGATGATGCATCCAAATGGTTCGTCGGTTCGTCTAAAAGTAACATGTCTGGTTTAGACAGAAGCAGACGGCAAAGTGCAACACGACGGCGCTCACCACCAGACAATTTAGTTACATCAGCATCCCAAGCTGGCAGGTTTAATGCAGCTGCCGCCTGTTCAAGCTGGTTGTTCAGGTTATGCGCATCCCAAGTCTGAATAATCGCTTCTAGCTTTTCTTGCTCTTTTGCAAGTGCATCGAAATCTGCATCTTCTGCTGCATATTCAGCGAAAACTTCATCCAAACGTGCCAAAGCATCAAGTGCTTCACGTACGCCATCTTCAACATTACCACGAACGTCTTTGGTTTCATCCAAAGGTGGTTCTTGCTCCAGATAACCGATTTTGATACCCGGTTGCGCACGAGCTTCACCAGAGAAATCTTTATCTACGCCCGCCATAATACGAAGCAAAGTAGATTTACCCGCACCGTTCAGACCAAGCACACCAATTTTTGCGCCTGGGAAAAATGATAAGGAGATATCTTTGAGGATTTCGCGCTTCGGCGGAACCATCTTGGATACTCGGTTCATCGTATAAATATATTGGGCCACGTAGGACTCCTCAATTGAAAAACCAGATGGGAAAAAATGAATTTCCCCTGCTCAATCATGAGCGAAAAAATAATCGGCTATTATACGCAGAATGTCTACAAAACATAAGCCATTCCGGTGAAGTTAATGCCTTGTTACAAGTTTAATCCTGTTTATTTTTCAAACAGAATTTTTAGTACCTGAACTTGCATTATTTTGTTGATGTTATATCGTTAATTAAGATATTCATCTGAATAAATATGCACTTTTCTTCATATTTCAAGTGCTAATATTTGAGCAATTTTATTAAAGCAAAACACAAAGAAGACTAACGATCATGACTTATAAAGCAGAAACTTTAGCAATTCACGCAGGTTATAGCCCGGAACCCACCACCAAAGCTGTCGCGGTGCCAATTTATCAGACCACCTCTTATGCCTTTGACAATACCCAGCATGGCGCAGACCTGTTTGACCTGAAAATTCAAGGCAATATTTATACCCGTATCATGAATCCGACCACAGCAGTGTTAGAACAGCGTATTGCTGCGCTAGAAGGTGGTATTGGCGCACTGGCATTAGCATCCGGTATGGCCGCCATTACTTACGCGATTCAGACCATTGCTGAAGCTGGGGACAATATTGCTTCAGTGTCTACTTTATATGGTGGCACCTATAACCTGTTTGCACATACCCTGCCAAAGCAAGGCATTGAAGTCCGCTTCTTTGACTACCAAAACCCGGAAGCACTGCGTGGTCTGATTGACGACAAAACCAAACTGGTTTTTGTGGAATCAATTGGTAACCCACTCGGCAATATTATCGACTTGGAAGCGATTTCAAAGATTGCGCATGAATACGGCGTACCCGTGATTGTCGACAACACTGTAGCAACTCCTGTCTTGCAGAAGTCTTTTGATTTCGGTGCCGATATCCTGGTGCACTCACTAACCAAATATATTGGCGGGCATGGCAATTCGATTGGCGGCATTATTGTCGATAGCGGCAAGTTTCCATGGGGCAAACATGCAGCACGCTTCCCTGCCCTGAATACACCTGACCCAAGCTATCATGGCGTGAACTATGTTGAAGCTTTGGGTGAAGCAGCCTATATTGCCCGCGCCCGTGTCGTGCCATTACGTAATACTGGTGCGGCAATCAGCCCGCAAAATGTATTTTTAATTTTGCAAGGTTTAGAAACTTTAAGCCTGCGTATGGAACGTCATACTGAAAATGCACTTAAAGTTGCGGAATATTTGCAGCAGCATTCGAAAGTAAAATGGGTCAATTACGCTGGTCTGAAAGATCATCCTCAGCATGCTTTGGCGCAGAAATATGTGAAAGGGAAACCGTCTGCCATTCTGACTTTTGGTGTTGAAGGTGGTCGTGAAGGCGGTGCTCGTTTTATTGATGCCCTGCAGCTGTTCACCCGTCTGGTCAATATTGGAGATGCCAAGAGTCTGGCCTGTCATCCGGCCACTACGACTCATCGCCAGCTTAATCCAGAAGAACTTAAATCGGCTGGCGTGAGTGAAGATATGGTTCGTCTTTCTACCGGGATTGAACACATTGATGACCTGATTGCTGATCTGGAACAGTCACTCGCAGCCGTTTAAGCCCTCTTTTAAAGCAAAAAACTCCATCATTTCTGATGGAGTTTTTTTATCTGGCTTTACTTTTCATGAGCTTTATCTTATGGTTAGATCACAATAAAAATTAATTGAAATGTAGTTTAAAAATAGAGCAATTACTCTAAAATTTCTCTTATTTTCAACAACTTAATCTCTGGATTTTCCTGCATAATTCGTTATCATATACAGACTTCATTGTGTACGAACTTTCGTGCATACCTACGTACAAACCAAATAAGAAAAAACGTAAACCTACCGCATATTTCAGGAATAACAAACGTGAAATCCAGACTACAGAAACATCTACTGAAACGAGTTCAAGGCAAAACCATCCTCATTACAGGTGCATCCAGCGGCATTGGCCTGACAGCAGCACACCGTCTGGCAGATGCAGGTGCACATGTCCTGCTAGTAGCACGTACCAAAGAGACTCTGGACCAGGTAAAAGAAGAAATTGAAGCAAAAGGTGGTATGGCAACAGTTTTTCCGTGTGACCTGAATAATCTGGACGCCATTGATGAAGTATCCAAACAGATTCTGGCTTCTGTTGATCACATTGATATTCTGATTAACAATGCCGGTCGTTCGATCCGCCGTGCGGTACATGAATCAGTGGATCGCTTCCACGATTTTGAACGTACCATGCAGCTGAACTATTTCGGTGCTGTGCGTCTGGTGATGAACATCCTACCGCATATGATGATTCGTCGTCAGGGTCACATCATCAATATCAGTTCGATTGGGGTATTGGCAAATGCGACCCGCTTCTCTGCTTATGTGGCATCGAAAGCAGCCTTGGATGCATTTAGCCGCTGTCTGTCTGCAGAAGTCAATTCACATAAGATCGCGATTACTTCAATCTATATGCCATTGGTGCGTACGCCAATGATTGCACCAACCAAGATCTATAAATATGTTCCGACGCTTTCTCCTGAAGAAGCATCTGATCTGATTGCACATGCAATTGTGAAACGACCGAAAAAAGTTGCTACCGGTTTGGGCCGTCTAGCTTCAATTACTTATGCAATTGCACCAGACATTAACAATAAACTGATGTCGATCGGCTACAACCTTTTCCCAAGTTCATCTGCCTCTGTAGGTCAGCCACAGAAGCTCAACTGGGTGCAGAAAGCATATGCACGTATCTTCCCGGGTGAGCACTGGTAATTTCAGGCGAAAATGCACTTTGAACAAAGCCGCCTGCTGGCGGCTTTGTTATTTTGATCGGTCATCAATCAAGATACCCTGAGTTATCACGACAGATCCTGTCATTTCAGATGCAGATTTTTGCCGCAAATGATCTCAGATCACGTACACTATCGGACGGATATTTGATCCGCATGTATTAAACATTTAGATATTGATTCAACAAATGGACACCCTTATGAATAACCTGCAATGGCTCGATGAAGTAAAATTTAACGAACAAGGACTTGTACCTGCCATTGCACAGCATCATCAAACCGGTCGTGTATTGATGGTGGCGTGGATGAACCGTGAAGCACTGGCACTGACAGCTGAAAAAAATCAGGCCGTGTATTTCTCTCGTTCCCGCAACAAGTTATGGCATAAGGGCGAAGAATCTGGTCATTTCCAGACAGTGCATGAAATCCGTCTGGACTGTGATGCTGACGTGATTGTGCTGCAAATCGAACAGCATGGTGGAATTGCCTGTCATACTGGTCGTGAATCTTGTTTCTATCGCAAACTGACGCCGAATGGCTGGGAAATTGTCGATGCTCAAATCAAAGATCCTGCAGCGATCTATGGTGAAAAATCTGCAAACCCGCATACCATGGCGATGAATGCATCTAATGCCCAATCAGAACAGGTTGAAGTGTTGTCTTATCTGGGTGAGATGATGGCTGAACGTAAGCAGGCTGATCCCGATTCATCTTATGTTGCCAAGCTCTATCACAAAGGCTTAAATAAAATTCTGGAAAAAGTCGGTGAAGAAAGCTTTGAAACCGTAATTGCTGCCAAAGACTTTAAAACTGAAGCAACCGAAGACAATAAAAATGACCTGATCTATGAGGTGGCAGATCTGTGGTTCCATACTATCGTGATGCTGGGCTATTTCGACCTTGATCCACAACTGGTTTTAAATGAACTGGCACGTCGTCAGGGCTTATCCGGTCTGGTTGAAAAAGCCAACCGTTCACACTAAATTTTGAATTTACCTGTGTCTGAGCCAATTAAACCGACCGCAACCTATGAGCAGGCCACTGCCATTGATAACGCACGTCTGGGCAAATCTTTTAAAGTGATTGCCTATGCCGGCACAGGTAAAACCACAACTTTGCAAATGATCAGCGATGCCATGCCGCAGCGGCGTGGCATGTATCTGGCATTTAACAAATCCATTGCTGCGGAAGCACAAAATAAGTTCCATCGTGGTGTGGACTGCCGGACTTTCCACTCATTGGCCTATCGCAGTGTTCCACGTGGAGTCACGGATAAACTGCGCCTGCCCCGCCTCAGTCCAAGCTTCATTGCCAAGGAATATCGCCTTGAGCCGATGACCTTGCGCCGCATGATGGGTGGCCGTTATGAAAAATATGTCATGATGCCTTCGCGTCTGGCCAGTCTGGTCGCCAATGCGGTCGGTTATTTCTGTTCAACCAGTTCACAATACCCTGCTCCACGGCATATTCAGGCACCAAACTGGTTACATCCGGACGATGTCGAAGCCCTGCAAAAGAAACTCTATCCTGCGGTTGAACGTCGCTGGCTGGAATCGATTGATCCGAATCATCAGGCCGGAATCGGACATGATATTTATCTGAAACTCTGGGCATTGTCAGAACCGAGTATTCCAGCGGATTATGTACTGTTTGATGAGGCTCAGGATGCTGACCCCCTGATGTTGGGTATTTTGCTAAAACAGCGCAGCACCCAGGTGATCTATGTCGGGGATGCGCATCAGCAGATTTATGCCTGGCGTGGTGCAGTCAATGCCATGCAGCAACTGCCATTACCAGAATCCCGCCTGACCACCTCATTCCGTTTTGGTCCTGAAATTGCCCTGAATGCCAATGCAATTTTGGGAGCCTTGAATGAAACTGTGCCCTTACTCGGTAATCCGCATCTGAACTCTAAAGTAGTGAATAAACCACATACCAAAATGCGTGATGCGATTTTATGCCGTACCAATGCCCGCGCCATGGAACTGCTGCTTGCTGGACTTGTGCGTGGTGAAAAGGTCAGTTTACAGGCCGACCATGTCAAGCTGAACCGTTTTGTCGAAGCGGCTGCCATGTTAAAACAGGGCAAACGTGTGGTGGATGTGCCTGAACTGGCCTGGTTTAACTCCTGGCATGATGTACATGAATATTGCGAGACCAATGAAGGCAGTGACATTAAACCTTTGGTGAAACTGGTCGATGAGCATGGGACTGATCCGCTAAAAACTGCGCTAGCCAAGATCACGCCAATCGGACAGGCCGACTACATCATCTCCACCGCCCACAAAGCTAAAGGGCTGGAATGGGACCGGGTCCATATTGAAGATGACTACCAGTTTAAATTAAATGAAAAAGATCACAAGATTAGTGATGAAGAGTTAAGACTGCTTTACGTGGCCTGTACACGTGCTAAAGTAAGCTTAAATATTCACCACATTTATGACCTGATTCAGCAGCTAAAAATTAAAATGCCTCTATCATTACGGCAGGCAGCAGGCTAGTACGGCATGGATGTAGGCATCACGATACAGGTGGTCTATGCAAGTCGAATCCATACAACTCAAACATACCCTGCACTTTTCTGATATCCAGCTTGAATTTAAATATCATAAACTGCCCGTTACCTTAATTCTCGGTGATCAGGGTTCTGGTAAAACGGCGCTGCTGCGTAGCATCTATCAGGCACTGACCTGGTTCGCTGCGCGCTATCGTGACCTGCGTACTGCCGGCATGGTGATGCTGGATCAGGACATCATGCAACATCGTCTGCAATCCAAGATCAATATTCAGGTCCGTTTTCCTGAAGAAATTGGCTCTTTTGCAGAAAGTAGCGATCAACAGCAATCTTCTACCCAGCAGTGCAGCTGGCAGCTTTATAAAACTTTAAATAGTCAGGGTGTGGGACTGAGTAAGGTAGATACATCGCAACTCGAAGCGATGGTCACGTTGTATCAGAAAGCCCTCGCCAAAGATCCAATGCTGGGCTTACCGCTGATTGCCTATTATCCGGCTGAGCGTTTTGTCAATGAAATCAATCTGCTCAGTAAAAACAATCCGGCGATTTTACAGACAGTGTATGCCTATGAAATTGCAGCTATTCCCTTCACCACTTTTACCCGTTTTTTTGAATGGTTCCGGGAAATCAGCGACATTGAAAATGCCCAGAGTGCGCAGATTCTAGAGCAGATCCTGAGCCGCGCTTCGCAGCAGGATAAAAAACACAATATGGATGAACTGGTCAAACATATTGAACATGCCCAGATCCAGGTGAATACTCCGAGTTTAAATAGCCTGCGTGAAGCTTTGTCGATCGTTCTGCCTGAAGTCAGCAATCTCTATTTGCAGTACCAACCTAAAATGCAGCTGATGGTGAGCTACCAAGGACAAACCCAGACTTTACAGCAATTACCGAATAGCATCCGCAACTGGATTGCCTTAGTTGGAGATATTGTGCGTCGCCTGTGTCTGCTCAATCCGAAAAGCCTGTTTCCGTGCAAGGAAGGCAGTGGCATTCTACTGATTGATGCGATTGATCATCAGCTGGATCAGGACATGGCAGCAGTCATTCTGTCTCGTCTGCATCAAGCCTTTCCTGAACTGCAAATCATTGTGACAGGTAACCGTCCTGAGTTACTGGAACAGGCAGCGGATTTTCAATGTCTGTGTCTTGAAAATAAACAACTCTATCCAGTTCAAGTCGATACAATCCCAGCGCAATTTGATCAACTCTATGCGAATTTAGGCCTGGGTCAAGAAACCCTGAATACTGAGGAAATCGTGCTGCTCGAGCCCGAGCTTGAACAAGTAACGCCACTTTCAATCTTGCAACTGATTCAGCAAACATTGAATGAAGAGCAGCAACAGGAGTTGCTACGTTTACTGAATCAGAATGACCAGAAAATTCCCCAAATTCCGTTTTAAGCGAATAAGCTGGCTCTTGAATTAACCTGATTTAATTTTTCTGAATAGCTCCTTATCGAAGCAGACCTTCAAGGCTGTCCATTTTTTTCAATAGACTCTTCAAGTTTGATCTTTATTTTCAGTTCAATCCGGTCGATGTGCTCAAGCATACGCCCCATGTTTTCATGGGGTCATCGTATAATTGTTAAGTCGTACACAAAAAGATTGATGTTGTTGTTATCCTGTAATATGATCGGAATTACTTGCATTTTTCATTGTAAAATCGGAATTTGCTATCGTTTATAAGTTGCGCAATACAACTGTTTTTATTCTTTGAATACGATTTGGCTTTCAAGATTGAGAAATTTGGGCTGCTCCTTGCATTCCTGTAATCCTTGAAAGATAAAGATTCACCCTAGGTTCATGACGACCTAACTCACGACAATGGATACGAGTGTGCTGCCGATTATTATATTGTTACCGTTAGTATTAGGCACAACCCTTGTCTCGTGGCTGAAAAGATTTTCGCGCGGGGTAACGGCCTTAGGGGCCATTGGTGTCAGCCTCAGCAGTTTTGCATTATTACTCAGCCAGGCGCCTGCGGTGCTAGATGGCGCAGTCATTAGCGAAAGCTGGTCATGGCTGCCTCAACTTGGTATTGATTTCAGTTTCCGCCTGGATTCTCTGGGGCTGTTATTTGCTCTGCTGATCAGTGGCATCGGCACCCTGATTTTTATTTATGCCTACTATTATTTAAGTCCGAAGAACTCGCTCAGCAAACTTTATATCCTGCTGATGCTGTTCATGGCAGCCATGCTCGGCATTTCCTTGTCGAATAACCTGATTATTTTATTAATTTTCTGGGAACTGACCAGTATCTCCTCGTTCTTGCTGGTTGGTTACTGGAGCAATTATGAAGTAGCGCAACGTGGCTCACGCATGGCGTTAACCATTACCGGCATGGGTGGTCTGGCAATGCTGGGTGGTTTCGTTTTACTGGGCGAGATCACAGGAACTTATCAGATTGATCAGATCCTTGGGATGACCGAGCTGATCCAATCGCATAGCCTGTTTGTACCTACCCTGCTGCTGATTTTGCTGGGTGCCTTTACCAAAAGTGCGCAGTTTCCTTTCCATTTCTGGCTGCCAAATGCCATGGCAGCACCGACACCGGTATCTGCTTATCTGCATTCTGCCACGATGGTAAAAGCGGGCTTATTTCTGGTCGCACGCTTGCTGCCAATTTTTGCTGGCGCGGCACTTTTTCATAATATTGTTACCTTTATCGGTCTATTTACCCTGTGCATGGCAGCCTTTTTTGCCATCTTTAAGGAAGACCTGAAAGGCTTGCTGGCCTATTCAACCATTAGCCATCTTGGCCTGATCATGTGTCTGCTGGGGATTGGTTCACCACTCGCGGTGGCTGCTGCAATTTTCCATATCATTAACCATGCAACCTTTAAAGCTGCACTGTTTATGATTGCCGGCATTATTGACCATGAATCGGGTACACGCGACTTACGCAAGTTGTCCGGCTTGTGGCAATTACTGCCTTTTACTGCAACACTTACCATGATCACTGCTGCCTCAATGGCAGGTGTCCCATTAACGAATGGTTTCCTGTCCAAGGAAATGTTCTTTACTGAACTGCTGGCCAACCTAAGTGGTCCAGTAATGATTGGCTCTGCCATTGTCGCGACTTTAGCCGGTATTTTCGCGGTAGCCTATTCGATTCGTCTGGTCCACGGTGTATTCTTCGATGGTCCAATTGGACGCCATGTACCGAATAAAAATGCACATGAACCAGCATTTGGCATGCGTGCGCCAGCAACTTTACTGGCAACCTTATGTATTCTGGTCGGTATTTTGCCTGCCTTACTGGTTGAGAAAATTGTTAATAGCACTGCCCGGGCTGCTACACAAAACCTGGCGTTTGAAGGTACCCACCTTGCCATCTGGCATGGTTTTAACGCACCACTCTTAATGAGTGTAATCGCCCTGATTGGTGGAATCCTGTTCTATTTCTCGCTGGCCAAAGGTGGCTTGATTCGTGAAATTGATCTTGATCCGAGCTTGGGCAAATTTCAGGGCCGGATTTTATTTGACCTATTCTTAAAATCATTATTGCTAAATTCACGTCGTTTTCGCCGTGCCACTGAAAATGGCAAACTGCAAAGCTATCTGCTGTGGATTGTGATCTTTACCATAGGTCTGGTTGCTGTACCTTTGCTGACTCATCCGATTGGTACTGGCGCACGTGAACTGACTCATGCACCGGCTTTAGCGATTATCTTATGGCTGCTATTATTCTCAGCCTGCTGGATGATGCTGTGGTTCCATCACGAGCGGATTAAAGCCGTACTGATCAGCGGTGCAGTCGGTCTGGTCGTGACCATGATCTTTATCGGTTTCTCGGCACCAGATTTGGCCCTGACCCAGATTACCGTCGATGTAGTTACCACAGTATTGCTGCTGATGAGCCTCTCTCTATTACCACAGCTCACCCCTTATGAATCCAGCCCGACCCGACGCTGGCGTGATGCCATTATTGCAATTACAGGTGGTCTGAGTATTGCCTGGGTAGCCTGGCTCGTTATGACACGAGATCATAATTCAATTTCCTGGTTCTTTGCCCAGCAGTCAATTCCGCTCGGCGGCGGCACCAATGTGGTGAACGTGATTCTGGTGGATTTCCGTGGTTTCGATACCTTCGGTGAAATCACCGTACTCGGTATTGCGGCGATTGGCGTATTGAGCCTGATGGATGGTATGCGTGCCCATGGTACTACCATTACTCAAGGTTTGACTTACCGTTTTAACCCCTCCCCGCTGATGCTGCGAATTACTGCTTCCTGGATTTTGCCAGTTGCACTGGTGGTGAGCCTGTATATTTTCATGCGCGGCCATAACCAGCCTGGCGGTGGTTTTATCGCAGGTCTGGTGACTTCTTTAGCCTTGATTATTCAGTACATTGCCATCGGTCAGGATCATGCAGAAAAAATGCTTGGTGCTAAATCTGGCCGTCTCTATGAAATCTGGATTGGTAGCGGTTTGATGTTTGCTGGCCTAACTGGTGTTGCCGCCTGGTTCTGGTCACGTCCATTCCTGACCAGTGCGCATATTTATGTCCATCCCCCAATACTAGGCGATATGCATCTGGCTTCTGCAGCGCTGTTCGACGTCGGGGTTTATGTCACCGTGGTCGGCGCGACCATGTTAATGATTTCTGTGCTTGGGGATTCACGTCACTCGTCTATGACTGGCCCGGTACCAAGAGGATAATGCAATGATCAGTCTAGAATTTTTATTGGTCTCTGCAATTGGACTCCTGACAGCAACCGGGATCTACCTGATCCTGCGTGCCCGTACCTTCCCTGTAGTATTGGGTCTGGCAATGATCGGTTATGCCGTCAACCTGTTTCTGTTTGCCATGGGACGTATTCAGCTCAATGCACCTGCAGTCCTTACAGAAACCACCAAAACTACGGACCCACTGCCACAGGCATTGGTACTGACTGCTATTGTAATCGGATTTGCCACCACGGCATTCATTGTTCAGCTGGCACTTCGCAGCCGTTATGAATCAGGGACAGACCACGTTGATTCCAAAGAAGAAATACCAAACCATGACCCACGTGAGGATGAGCCTTAATGACTGATCTTTATAACTTCTGGGTCCAACATACACCTATTTTCAGTATTCTCCTGCCAGCATTCACTGCATTCATTCTGCTGTTATTAGGCAATCCTGGTGCAGGTTCACTGGCGACAGACTGGCGTCAACCTTGGCGTCGTGGCATCAGCCATGTCTCAACGCTGCTCGGCCTGGTGGTTTCAGTCAGTTACTTGATAAGCACCAGTCAGGGACAAATCAGTGTTTATACCCTAAGTGAATGGTCTGCTCCATTTGGAATTGTACTGGTTCTGGATCAGCTGTCTGCCTTGATGCTGGTACTGACCTATGCACTGGCTGTGCCGATTATCTGGTATGCCAGTCGTGACTGGGACATGCGCGGGCGTTATTTCCATGCCATGATGCATTTCCTTTTGATGGGACTCAGTGGAGCTTTCCTGACAGGTGACTTGTTCAACCTGTTTGTATTCTTTGAAATCCTGTTGATGGCATCTTATGTCCTGCTTCTGCATGGTCAAGGCAAGGCTCGTTTCCAGCTGGGTATTCACTATGTCACAATTAACCTGCTGGCTTCTGCCCTGTTTCTGATTGGCTTAGGCATGATCTACGGTAGTGTTGGCAGCCTGAATATGGCCGACGTTGCCCGACTGATGCCAACGCTGGAAAATGATCAGCATAAAATTGCAGTCGCTGGTGCACTGCTGTTATTTGTGGTGTTTGGGATCAAGGCTGCCATGCTGCCTGTCGGCTTCTGGCTTCCGAAAACGTATGCAGTGGCAACCACACCGGTAGCAGCCCTGTTTACCATCATGACCAAGGTGGGTATTTATGCCATCCTGCGGGTCAATGGTACGGTCTTTGATGATGAATACAGCCATCAGATTCTGATGAACTGTCTGATGGTCATCGGTCTAATCACCTCCTTATATGGTGCTGTGGCTGCTATTGGCACAGATCGTTTGCGTCGCTTTATTGGTTTTATGCTGCTGTCTTCAGTGGGTACTATTCTGATTGCAATTGCCTTGAATAATTCAGCAGCTTGGGCTGGTGGTTTGTACTATATGGTGCACAGTACCGTGATTGCTGCTGCTTTCTATATGCTTAGCGGCTGGATCACCTCTCAGCGTGGTGAATTTAAAGATCATTTTAAAATCGCACCACAGATGAAACAGAATACCCTGGTATCGATAGTCTACTTTATCATTGCCTTGATGATGGCCGGTCTGCCACCATTTAGTGGTTTCTTCGGTAAGGTCTTTATCTTGCAGGCTACGACAGGCTCACCTTATCAAATGATCATCATTATTACGGTGCTACTGGTTAGCTTGCTGAGTATTCTAGCCTTTACCCGGGTTGGTTTTATCCTGTTCTGGCGCGCCAGCAAACCGGATGATAATGTCCATTCTGAAGCCTTTACCCAGTACGAAACCCTGCCAAGCCGGGCACCTTTGCGTAATGATAAGGTGATTTACCTGTTGCTCGCCGGACTGACAGCCTATGTGGTATTTGCTTCACCTGTCTATAATTATGTGTATCGCACTGCTGTACAGATTAAAGATAACCCAGTCTATGAAGCGGCATTATTAAAACGTGATGCTGAAGGCAAGGTCATTAGCGTGCAGCCATTTGATCCGGAATATTTGCCTGAAACCAAATATGGTGGGGAAAATCCAGATCCAAATGCACATCTGATTCCATATGTAATTTCACCGGCAACTTTAGAAGGTGAAAATATTTCTGAATTCAAACAGCGTCAGATCAATGAACAGTATATTGAACAGAAAAATGCGCCAAGCGATAACCAGCTTAAACCGCAGGAGGGACCATAATGAAAGCATCGTTCTTACGCCGCTGGTTCCCTCATCCACTGGTTTCCGTCATTGTCGGAGTAAGCTGGTCTTTACTCAATCATAGTCTAGATGCCGGTACACTCGTCACCGCATTAGTCCTTGCAGTACTAATCCCACGAATGGTATTCCGGTTTATTGACTACACACCGAATATTCACTGGCTACCCGCCATTCGTTTGTTCTTTGTGGTGATCTGGGACGTTATTGTTGCCAATATTAAAGTCGCTATTCTGGTCTTGGGGCCAACCAAGAATTTGCATCCCAAATGGTTCCGTGTTCCTTTGGATACTGAACATGAAGAAGTAAATGCCTTACTGGCAATGATCATTACCACAACGCCAGGTACGGTATCTGCCGGAATTGATCAGGATCGTGGCGACATTCTAGTGCATGCCTTAAGTACCGACGATGAAGCTGCTGAGATTGAAGTTATCAAACAGCGCTATGAACGTCCACTGATTGAGATTTTTAGCGCTCAGACTGGAGAAAATGCATGACGATTTTGCCTTATGCCTTACTGATTTGTCTGGGTGCCGTGACCATTTCCATGTTCCTGTGTCTGGCACGTCTGGTCATAGGACCCTCAATTGTGGACCGACTATTGGCTCTGGATACTCTGTTCCTGAATGCTACCTGTCTGGTCGTCATCCTCGGTATTTACTGGGCCAGTACCTTTATGTTTGAAGGTGCTTTACTCGTGGCAATGTTAGGTTTCGTCTCTACGGCTGCGCTGGCACGTTACTTTACCACTGGCCATGTGATCGATTAGGAGTTTTCAGATGCAATTATACCTAGAAATTCTGATCTCGATTTTCCTGCTGATCGGTTCATTCTTTATGCTGGTCGGCGGGATTGGTATGGTTCGATTACCCGACCTGTTTATGCGCCTGCATGCACCGACCAAGTCCAGTACCTTGGGCCTCGGTAGCTTCCTGATTGCTGCGATGATCTATTCTGCAAGCTTTGGCCGTTTTGGTTTTGCTGAAGTACTAATTACCCTGTTTGCCTTTATTACAGCACCAGTTTCGGCCAATCTGATGGCTCAGGCAGCACTGCACTTACGTTTGCGCTCAATGAGTGGTGAAGTACCGGAAGCACTGGAACGTCCCCTGCCCTGGCAGAAAACCCCTCGTCGTGCTTTCTTTGAAAAGAAGAATTGCGATGATGATTTAAAATAGTAAGGGCTTTTATTTACCTCTGTTCTCCTTCTGGGAGAAAAATAGAAAGCGGATATAAATAAGCATGAAAGTCTTTTTCCTTTATTTCTCAAGCCTAATAAAAAAGCCACCCGAAGGTGGCTTTTTTATTACACTTGATCAGTGTTTATTCTTCATCTTTCTTGTCTTCAGCTGGAGGTAAATCCTTCACAGCTTCAGCAATCAGACCAAACATATAGTTACCATATGCATTGGTTTTGTCGTAATGGAAACGCAGACGTGGCGTAATACGTGTCTTGATACGACGGCTTAGTTCGTGGCGCAAGAAACCAGACGCTTTGTTTAACACATCCAGCGTTTCTTTATTTGCCGCTTCACTTTGCTCATCACCCAGTTCACGACCCATTACAGTCACATAAACTTCAGCATAGCCTAAATCAGGGCTGACTTTCACCGCCGAGATGGTCACCAGACCACCTAGACGTGGATCTTTAAGCTCCTGACGAATCAGTTCAGAGAGTTCTCTCTGAACTGTATCAGCCATACGCTTAAGACGCTGACTACCCGCCATTAAAGACTCCGTTTAATCAGTTGAACATCATACACTTCGATCTTGTCGAGAGGTTTGATGTCTTTATAGCCTTTCACTGCAAGACCACATTCCATACCGGCACGAACTTCTTCAACCACTTCTTTATAGCGACGTAGAGATTCAAGTTCACCCTGGAACACAACCACGTCATCACGTAATACGCGAATCGGTTTGTTACGGTGTAAAGTACCCTCAAGTACCATACAGCCCGCAGCTGCACCAAATTTACTAGAATGGAATACTTCACGTACTTGCGCAACACCAAGAATTGTTTCACGGTGTTCAGGTGCAAGCTTACCGCTCATGGCTGCTTTCACATCGTCGATCAATTGGTAGATTACTGAGTAGTAACGGATATCGATACTGTCAGCATCTGCTTTTTGACGGGCAGTGTTGTCGGCACGGACGTTAAAACCTAGAAGTACAGCTTCAGAAGATTCAGCAAGTGTTACGTCAGACTCGGTGATTGCACCTACACCTGAACCAATAATACGTACTTTAACTTCGTCGGTTGCCAGGTCAGCAAGCGCAACGTGTAATGCTTCCAATGTACCACGTACATCAGTTTTCAGAACCACATTCACAATCGGCACATCTTTCTTGCCCATTGATGCCATGATGTTCTCAAGACGCATTGCAGATTGACGCTCAAGACGTTTTTGACGTTCACGATCCATACGCGCATCAGCAACTTCACGTGCTTTTTTCTCATCATTCACAACAAGAACTTCGTCACCTGCCATTGGCGCTTCTGGAAGACCCAAGATTTCTACTGGAATCGAAGGACCTGCAGATTGAATACGTTTACCGTTTTCATCTGTCATGGCACGAACGCGGCCGTATGATGAACCTGCAAGAACAAGATCACCTACTTTCAAGGTACCGTTTTGTACAAGGATCGAGGTTACTGCACCACGAGAGTTATCAACACGTGCTTCAATAACGACACCTTGTGCAGCACCTTCTTCAGAAGCTTTAAGCTCTAGAAGTTCAGCCTGAATTAAAATCAGATCAAGAAGCTCGTCGATACCGGCACCTGTGTGCGCAGAAACCATGGCCACAGGAACGTCACCGCCCCACTGTTCGGGCACGATTTCTTTGGTCGTCAATTCATTCAATACGCGATCTGGATCAGCAGATTCTTTATCCATTTTGTTGATCGCAACGATGATTGGCGTACCCGCAGCACGCGCATGGTCAATTGCTTCAGCAGTTTGTGGCATTACACCATCATCTGCCGCCACAACTAACACCACGATATCTGTCGCTTTCGCACCGCGTGAACGCATTGCTGTAAATGCTGCGTGTCCCGGAGTATCCAAGAAAGTGATGATGCCTTTATCAGTTGTTACATGGTAAGCACCGATATGCTGTGTAATACCACCCGCTTCACCCGCAGCCACTTTGGCACGACGAATACGGTCAAGCAGCGATGTTTTACCATGGTCAACGTGACCCATGATGGTAACAACAGGTGCACGTGTAGATTGCACACCACGCGCCTCTTCAGCTTGTTCCATCAGCGTATCTTCTGCTGCAGTTTCAGAAACCAGTACCGGATGATGACCCATTTCTTCAACGATCAGCGCAGCAACTTCCTGGTCAATCGCCTGGTTCTGAGTAACCAGTTCGCCCATTTTCATCAGTGATTTGATGACTTCACGAACTTTAACTGCCATTTTCGCAGCCAGGTCAGCAACGACAATCGTTTCACCGATTTCAACGTCATAAACTTGTTTCTTAACAGGTTTTTCGAAGCCATGTTTGTTCGATTGACTTGTTTTCAGACCACGTTTATGTGAGTTATCACGGAAAGATTGCTCTTCACCACGACGACCGCCTTTCTTAGATGAGCGAGTATTATTCGTGTTCGTACCACGTTTAATTTCACGGTCTTCTTTTGCGAAAGAGTCTTCGTATGCTTGGCCAACCAGACCAGCAGCAAGAGGAGAATCATCAACAACACGAATCGTTGCTGTGGTATCTTCCGCCGTGTACTTAGAGGCCATTTGACGCATTTGTTCAAGCGTACGTTGTTGCGCTTCTTCAGCAGCCTTACGACGTGCAGCTTCTTCAACAGCTTTGAGTTGTGCTGCTTGCGCTTCACGTGCTTTTTTCTGTTCAGCAGTTTCAGTCGGTTTAACAACCTGCTTCACAATTGGTTTGTTTGTAGATTTGCGTTTTACAACTACAGCCGCTTTAGAAACTTCTTGCTTGTCGCTGGTTTGTTTCGCAGCAGCACGCATTGCTTCTAATGCTTTGCTGGCATTGTTTGCACCTGATTTTGGTGCATCAGCTGGCTTCGGCGCTGCTGGTTTTTGCTCAGCTTCAGCTTTTGCTTGCTGTTCAGCTTGCGCTTTTGCCAGTGCTTCTGCCTTGATTTGTTCTGGATCAGGCTTAGTAAATGTATGTTTCTTGCGAACTTCTACATTAATGGTTTTTGCCTTACCCGAAGTACTGGCTACTTTAGCCGTACTGGTCGTTTTACGTTTCAACGTGATTTGTCCTGCATGACCATCCGAACCTTGTGATTTTTTCACATGGCTCATCAGGTGATCTTGTTGTTCGGCGGTAATAATTTCGTCAGATTTGCTCTGTGGTAAACCTGCCTCACGAACCTGTTCCAGGAGCTTCTCAACTGGGCGACCCAATTTGAGGGCTAACTCTTTAATCGACTTGTCCGTCATATACTACCTCCTAGTTAAACCATGATTCGCGCGCTTTCATAATGAGCTGGCCCGCTTTTTCAGCGCCTAAACCTTCAATATCTGCGATATCGTCAGTTGCCTGATCTGCAAGGTCATCCACTGTTACCACACCACGAGCTGCTAGAGCTTGCGCGATCTCTGCTGTCATGCCATCCATTGCAACAAGTTCTTCACTTGGCGCTTGTACGTTTTCTTGCTGTTGTAATGCATCAGCAAGTGCAACTTCTTTTGCACGGCTTTGCAGTAGTTCAACCAGTTCCGCATCCAGTTCGATTTCATCAAACGTTTCTGCAGGTACGTATGCAATTTCTTCAAGCGAGGTGAAGCCCATTTCTACCAACGCCATAGCCAAATCTTCAGCAATATCCAGACGTGTTACAAACATGTCTAGATATTTTTGCGCTTCGCTTTGTTGACGTGCGTAGTATTCTTCTTCCAGCATCATATCCAGCTTGTAGCCAGTCAGTTCTGATGCCAGACGAACGTTCTGACCCTGTGAACCAATCGCACGAGCCAACTGATCACTCGTTGCGAAAATGATGTCTGCAGTACGTGCATCTTCATCGATAACAATACTGGATACATCTGCTGGTTCAAGTGCGCTTGCGATGTACTGAGCAGGATCATCTGACCATACTACGACATCAATACGCTCACCATTGAGTTCCTGTTGTACTGCCTGGATACGTGTACCACGCATACCAATACAAGCACCAACCGGATCAATACGGTGGTCATTTGTTTTCACTGCAATTTTGGCACGTACACCTGGCTGGCGTGCGGCTGCCTTGATTTCAATGATTTCTTCCGAGATTTCTGGAATCTCTTTTTTCATCAATGCGATCAGCATTTCAGGTTTAGCACGAGAAAGCTGTAGCTGAGCACCACGACCTTCACGGTTGACATTGAAAAGAATCGCATTCACGCGTTGTTTCGGGCGAAGGATTTCCTTCGGAATCATTTCTTCACGTGCAAGATATGCTTCAGCATTATCCCCTAAGTCAATAATGAAACCGTCTTTGGTTTGTTTTTTCACTTCACCGTAGATCAGCTCACCGACTTTAGATTCATAAGCATCAGCAACCAGTGCACGTTCTGCTTCACGAATCTTTTGTACAATCACCTGTTTAGCAATCTGTGCAGCAATACGACCGAAATCGATTGACTCAACTTCCAGCTCACGAATGTCACCGATTGACCATTTTGCCGGATCAACATCAGAGATGGCATCCTGACAAGCTGGCATTTCATGATCTTCGTCTGCAACCACTTCCCACTGACGGAAAGTACGGTAGTCACCAGTTTTACGGTCGATTTCTACACGTAAACGTGCTTCTTCCGAGTTGGTTCCTTCGTAGAACTTTTTCTTGGTCGCTGCAACTAAAGCTTGTTCTAGTGCTTCAAAAATTGCTTCACGAGGTACACCTTTTTCGTTACTAACCGTTTCAACGACGGTAAGAATTTCACGTGCCATATGTCACCTATTCGTTCAGATTCTTATTGATTTAGTTAATCTTGATAGACCAAATTTGCTTTATCGATATTGTGACTGTCGATGTCCAGAACCTGCTGCTTTTCTACTTCTACCTGAATCATTTCATTTTCAAGGTCGACTGCAACCAGTTTTGCCTGGAATTTACGACGGTTGTCCACCGCACTGATCAGACGTAAGGCAACGGTCTGACCGATATAATCTGCCATTTGCTGAAGCTGGAAGAATGGACGGTCCCAGCCTGGAGACGACACTTCAAGTGCATATTCACCTGAAATCGGATCATGTACGTCTAGCATCGCGCCCACCTGTTGGGTGACGCGTACGCAGTCCTGCACACCAATTCCGCGGCCCTGCTCCACTTCACCGTCTTCATTGATGACCGGTTCAGCAGTTGGATCGACTGGCTTGTCGATATAAATACGTAATAGAGAACGTTTACCCTGAGGAACAAATTCAATTCCCCAAAGATCTACATCACAGGCTTCAACTGCAGGTGCAATCAAGTCCTGAAGTGCTTGAGTTTTATTTGATAGCTTCATTTACTCTCGTCATCTGGTGCGATTTTATGATCTATTTGACCACTACAAACCAATACAAACTATAGTAGTAGTGAAACATGGAGATATGACCAAATTTTGTCGACACTACACGATAGCCAATAAAAAAGGGCGTAAATCGCCCCAATTAATGCACAATTTCGGATTTTTTCAAATCCCACTGTGCAAAAAGGCCCACCATAGTTGTGAGCCTCTTTTAAGAAACTTGGTAGCGGGAGCTGGATTTGAACCAACGACCTTCGGGTTATGAGCCCGACGAGCTACCAGACTGCTCCATCCCGCATCAACGTGCAAAAATTATATACAAAAGACGATAAGTTTTCAATCAAAACTATCTCTATCGATATGTTGGTCTTTTGTCGCTGAAAAATTGGTAGCGCTCACTGGACTTTAATCCAACGATCTTCGAGATTTTATAAAGAGTTGAGCCCGACGAGCTTGCAACTGATTAAAATAACGAAACCACACTTTCCAAAAAGTGGTAGCGGGAGCTGGATTTGAACCAACGACCTTCGGGTTATGAGCCCGACGAGCTACCAGACTGCTCCATCCCGCATCAGCGTACAAAAAACTTTTCAGTTCATAGAACTGCCTTTAAAGTTTGCATCTTTAAAGGATTGGTAGCGGGAGCTGGATTTGAACCAACGACCTTCGGGTTATGAGCCCGACGAGCTACCAGACTGCTCCATCCCGCAACAACATGCAAATAACTCTTCTCAACTTAAAACTGGTTTCAAGTTGCCTCTTTAAAGTTTGCGTCTTTATAAAAGGATTGATTGGTAGCGGGAGCTGGAT
>NZ_DEZM01000129.1:56562-56793 GCF_002364825.1 Acinetobacter sp. UBA3132
GTGTCTACCAATTCCACCACCACCGCAGCTGCAGGCATTCTATTCGCATCATGCACAAAAAGAAAGCCTTTGGCGAAATTATTCACCAGTTTTTGGTGCAGTTGGTGAAGTTTCAGTCGATTGAGCAGGTGCAGTCTGAGTCGTTGGAACGCTATTCAGAGTATAAGCATCTGTAGTCTGCTTTTTGGCAAATACCGCCAAAGTCAAGCTGGTAATAAAGAACAATGCCGT
>NZ_DEZM01000104.1:0-248 GCF_002364825.1 Acinetobacter sp. UBA3132
TTAAATCATAAAATCTTGCAGCATAAAATTGTAATTGATTGAAAAGCTCAGCTTATAAATTAGCGTCATTCCTTCAAATTTTGATAGAAAAGGCTAAACCATTTTTTAAAAAACCGCGTATTATTTCTGCATTCCTTTTTAACATTGATGTTGAGACTATGATTCGCAATGACTGGACGCGTGACGAGATTCAGGCACTTTATGATCAACCACTGATGGATCTGCTATTTCAGGCACAGCAAATTCAT
>NZ_DEZM01000104.1:417-6467 GCF_002364825.1 Acinetobacter sp. UBA3132
TTTCAGGCACAGCAAATTCATCGTGAGCATTTTGATGCCAATACCGTACAGGTCAGCACCTTGCTCTCTATTAAAACCGGTCGTTGTCCGGAAGACTGTAAATACTGCTCCCAGTCTGCCCATTACGATACAGATCTGGAAATTGAAAAAAGGGTAGAGGTACAAAAAGCGATTGCTGAAGCAAAACAGGCGAAAGAATCAGGATCGACCCGTTTCTGTATGGGCGCAGCATGGCGGAATCCGCATGAGCGCGATATGCCTTATGTGCTGGAATTGATCCAGGAAGTAAAAAAGCTGGGTATGGAAACCTGCATGACCTTAGGTATGTTGAATGCCTCTCAGGCAGAACGTTTAAAAGATGCTGGACTGGATTATTACAATCATAACCTCGACACTTCGCGTGAATATTACGCGAATGTCATTAGCACCCGAACTTTTGACGATCGCTTAAATACTTTAGACCATGTCCGTTCAGCTGGAATTAATGTATGTAGTGGCGGGATTGTCGGCTTGGGTGAAGGTAAACAGGACCGTGTGGGATTATTATTTGAACTGGCGACCATGCCAATTCACCCAGAATCGGTACCAATTAATATGCTGGTGCCAATCGAAGGAACACCGCTCGCCGATGTAGAAAAACTGGATGTGATTGACTGGATCCGGACGATTGCCGTAGCACGTATCATCATGCCAAAAAGCTATATCCGTCTGTCTGCAGGCCGTGAATCTCTATCTGATTCTGATCAGGCCCTGGCATTCATGGCAGGTGCTAACTCACTGTTCTCAGGGGATAAATTACTGACTGCACCGAATAGTGGTGAAGGCAAGGACAAAGCCCTGTTTGCCAAACTGGGGCTAAAAGCTGAAACACCGAAGAAAACCGGCCGTGAGCTTGCTATGGATGCCATGCAGCCTGCTTAAATTTTGCAGCTGTATATCAGGGATCATTTCGAAAGAGATGGGTCCCTTTTTTATTGAATAGATGACAAAAAATAGGGAACAGGATTGATGAAAATTCTGCTCATCAGCGGCTGGGGACTGGGGACTCAGGTACTGAATGAATTTGTACAGCAGCTAGAACAGCAGTTAATGCCACAGCATCAGATCGAAGTCTGGGATATCTTTGATCCGAATAATGCAGCAATACTGGCAGAAAAGGTACAGGTTGCAGCGGATAAAGATGTACTGATTGGCTGGTCACTTGGCGGGCAGTTAGCATTGTTATTGGCTAATGCAATCTATCAGCAGATACAAGTCGCCAAGCCCGTAATTGCCTGTATGTCAAACCCTTGCTTTGTGGCGCAAGAAAACTGGCCTCATGCTATGCTCAAAGTGCAGTATGAGCAATTTAAACATGCGGTGATGTTACAACCTCAACAGGCTCTAAAACGCTTCTGTGCACTGGTCACTTTGGGTTCAGTAACACCACGAGAACGGGCAAAATATTTAAAAGAGCAATTAGTAAATATTGATTTATCCTATCAGCAGGCTCATCTCTATCTTTTAGAACAATTAAATTTGGTAGATATCTTAAAAAGCTATCCTGGCAAGATGCTATTTATAAATTCTGAGAACGATATGTTAGTTCCCTACAAAGTTATACAAAATATTGCACATTTCAATGCAGATCATCTGAACTTGGTAAAAATTTCAGCTGCGCACGATGCTATCCTGTTCGATACCAGTTTGGTCATTGAGCCAATCTTGCAATTTTTACAAAAACTTCTTTAATCAGAAAAATGCTAAAGGTCAGCTAGATGTTCATTTCAGAATTAAACCGTTAAGATCAGGACAGCGCTATTGTTTAGGTTATTTTCCGTGCACGATTCTTTTGATCAGCAGCATATCTGGCATCCCTATACTTCCATGAGTCATCCTTTGCCTTGTTACAAGGTGAGGGCGGCACATGGTGCTGTAATTGAACTGGAAGATGGCACACAGCTGATTGACGGGATGTCGTCCTGGTGGTGCACGATCCATGGTTATAACCATCCAGAGCTGAATCAGGCGGTGCAGACCCAGTTGCAATCCATGTCACATGTCATGTTTGGTGGCCTGACCCATCAGCCAGCGATTGATCTGGCTAAATTGCTGATTGAGATTACTCCAGAGCCACTGGATCGGATTTTCTATGCCGATTCCGGTTCGGTTGCTGTGGAAGTGGCTTTGAAAATGGCGGTGCAATACTGGCATGCCCGTGGTCAGGCACAGAAAAGCAACTTTGTTACTACACGTTCTGGCTATCATGGCGATACCTGGAATGCTATGTCGGTCTGCGATCCGGTCACGGGCATGCACCAGATTTTTGGTTCTAGTCTGCCGAACCGTTATTTTGTTCCGGCACCACAAAGCCGTTTTGATGGTGAATGGCAAGTTGATGATATCCAGCCACTGGAACAATTGTTAGCAGAAAAGTATGAACAGATTGCAGCCATGATCATTGAGCCGATTGTGCAGGGAGCAGGTGGCATGCGCCTGTATCATCCGGAATACCTGCGCCAGGTACGTCAGCTGTGTGATCGTTACAATATCCTGTTAATTCTGGATGAAATCGCGACTGGTTTTGGCCGGAGTGGCAAACTGTTTGCCTGTGAACATGCAGGTATTAGCCCAGATATTATGTGTCTGGGCAAGGCGCTGACTGGTGGTTATATGACCTTGTCAGCCACAATGACGACTGCGCATGTCGCAGAAACCATTTCCAGTGGTGAAGCAGGCGTATTTATGCATGGCCCGACCTTTATGGCGAATCCACTGGCCTGTGCAGTAGCACTCAAAAGCACCCAGCTTTTATTGTCACAGGACTGGCAGGCAAGAGTGCAACAGATTGAACAAGTATTAAAAGACCATTTACAGCCATTAAATGCCTTGCCGCAGGTTGCGGATATCCGCGTACTTGGCGCGATTGGAGTCGTGGAGTTACAGCAACCTGTTGATCTGGCTAGCTTCCAGGCAGAATGTGTACGCCGTGGCGTATGGATTCGTCCCTTTGGTCGGTTAGTCTATGTGATGCCACCATTTGTGATTTCTGCTGAACAACTTAAAACTTTACTGGTGCATATGTGCGAGATGATTCAGGCAATGGGAACAACAGTATGAAGCATCTGGAACATTTTCAGCAGCAACTGGATAATTTGAAACAGCAGGGCCAGTACCGCCAGTTTAAGCAGGGGATTTCCAGCCAGCCTTATCTTCAGCTGAATGGGATTGAGATGCTGAATCTGGCATCCAATGACTATCTTGGTCTGGCGGCCGATCTGCCGCTACGGGAAGAATTTTTTGACCTGATACCACTTGCTGAACGACAGATGAGTGCCAGTTCTTCGCGCCTGCTGACTGGAAATTTCCCGGCCTATGAACAGCTGGAGACCAGCATGGCGCAGGCTTTTGGTCGTTCGGTGCTGTTATTTAATAGCGGCTATCATATGAATATCGGGATTCTGCCAGCATTGGCGGATAGCAAGACCGTTATTATTGCCGACAAGCTGGTACATGCCAGCATTATTGATGGTATCCGTTTATCCAATACCAGTTATGTACGCTACCGGCATAATGATCTGGAACATCTACAACAGCTTTTAGTAAAGTATCAGGCAGATGAAAATATTCAGCGCATTATTGTCGTCACTGAATCCATTTTTAGTATGGATGGTGATGAAACGGATCTCGGTGCATTGGTGGCACTCAAACAGCAATTTGATAAGGTCATGCTGTATGTGGATGAAGCCCATGCTATTGGTGTGCGTGGTGAACGCGGGTTGGGTTGTGCCGAGCAGTATCAGGTCATAGACCAGATTGACCTGCTGGTCGGGACTTTTGGCAAGGCACTGGCTTCAGTTGGTGGCTATCTGGTCTGTCATCCGCTTATTCGTGAATATCTGATCAACAGCATGCGTCCGCTAATTTTTAGTACTGCACAGCCCCCAATCTGTATGGCTTGGACGCATTTTATTTTCCAGAAAATGCAAGAAATGCAGGAAGAGCGCCAACAGCTTGCCAGTCTGGCTAGTCGCTGTCATCAGGGCATTCAGGCCTTGGGTTATGCTTGTCCATCCAGTTCTCAAATTGTACCGGTAATTATTGGCGATGCAGCCAAAACCGTCGCTGCAGCAGAATATTTACAGCAAAAGGGTTTTTATGTCCTGCCAGTACGTCCACCGACTGTACCTAAAAACACTTCCAGATTGCGAATCTGTTTACATCAGCAGGTCAGTCCGGTACAGCTGCAACAGTTGCAGGATGCTCTGCAGGAGTTGCCACGATGAAAACTGATCAGGTCGCGCAGCGCTTTGCTCAGGCACAGTCCAGCTATGAACAGCATGCTATTGCCCAGCGTCGGGTAGCAATGGAACTGGTCCAGTATATGCAAGCGCATATTGCGGTAAATTTACAGCGTATCCTGGAAATTGGCTGTGGTTCAGGTCTGTTTACCCGCCAGCTGATGCAGCATTACAGTTTCGACCAGTTGTTTTTAAATGACCTTTATCCAGAAGTTAAACAGCATTTTGAGGAAGATGGCCGGATTTACTGGGGAATTGGCAATATCGAAACTTTGCCACTTCCACAATCGCTGGATCTGGTGGTGTCCTGTTCTGCCTTGCAATGGGTGCAGCATCTGGACGCTTTATTTGTGAAAATTCATCAGGCTTTAAATCCGTCTGGCTGGTTCTGCTTTGCCAGCTATGCACAGGACAATTTAAAAGAAATTAAAGTATTGACTGGACAGGGGCTGAAATATCGCTCACTTCCACAAATGGTTGAACTGCTGGAATCTTGTGGTTATGAGGTCCTGATGCAGGAGGAACAGCGCCTGATTCTGGAGTTTGAACATCCTCGCCAGGTACTGAAACATATCAAGGCCACCGGCGTACAAGCAACGGCAGATGGTTTCCGCTGGAGCAAATCTTCCTTACAGCTTTTTTATGAGCAATATCAACAATTCCAGCTATCAGATAGCCAGAAGTATCCTTTGACCTATCACCCGATTTATCTCATTGCACGGAAGCACCCATGAACGCAAACATCTATTTTGTCAGCGGTATAGATACCGGTATTGGCAAGACCTATGCCACCGGTTTTCTGGCCAAAATCTGGAATGCGCAGGGCATTCGTACTATTACCCAGAAGTTGATCCAGACTGGCAACACTGATCTGTCTGAAGATATCGAACAGCATCGCAAGATCATGGGCTGTGGCTTGCTGCCAGAAGATCAGCAAAAGCTGACTATGCCGGAAATTTATAGCTATCCGGCATCACCCCATCTGGCAGCACGTTTGGACCAGCGTCCAGTAGACTTTCAAAAAATTGAACAGGCCACACAGCAACTGGCCGCACAGTTTGACCGTGTTCTGCTGGAAGGAGCAGGTGGTCTGATGGTGCCACTGACAGAAGACCTGCTCACCGTAGACTATATTGCCGCACAGCAGCTTCCTGTCATTCTGGTAACCTCAGGTCGTCTTGGCAGTATCAATCACACTCTGCTCAGTCTGGAACTGCTCAAACAGCGTAAGATTGAGCTGTATGCGCTGGCATTTAACCATGCCGATGATGCTCAGGATGAAGTCATTGCACAGGATACTATTCAGTATCTGCAGCAATGTTTGCAAAAGGATTTTCCAAATGCACAGTGGCTGGATATTCCGGTATTTCAGGAAATCTGAAGTTCTGTTTTAGCCTGGTAGTATGGCGCTATGCAATAAAGAAAATTCATCCGGAACAGTTTCTGTTGACCGGACTTGGGCTGTCGAGAATGTGAAATTTATAGCGTACTGCAACAAAAGCCTGCCTGATCCGGACAGGGTGATCATTCAGCTAAACCTTTTTCTGCCGGAAAGTATTTTAAGTTGAAGCGTAGCTCTCTGTCTGATCCTGCTACTGTAATAAGATGAGATTCTCAATTTAGATATTATTTTTGTGGCTCGGCGCATTCCTGTTCAAAGTATGCGGTTGTACTTTTCCTGAAATGAATAAGCTCTGGAACATGAAAATTAATTTCTTATATTCAAAAATTTATAAAAATTAAGAATGAAAATAAGGCTTTCATAATAAA
>NZ_DEZM01000131.1:0-3549 GCF_002364825.1 Acinetobacter sp. UBA3132
ACGGTACATTTGGGTATCTGAGTAAGAGAAGATACGGCCTTGCAGCAGACGGTCTTCTGATGGCTCGATCCCTGGTACCAGGTTACCTGGCGCAAATGCAGCCTGTTCAGTTTCATTAAAGAAGTTCTTCGGCATACGGTTCAACGTCAATGTACCGACTTTTACTTCTGGAACCAGGTTTGTTGGCCAGATTTTGGTTGGATCTAGCGGGTCGAAATCGAAGCTATTCAGATCTTTAGGATCAAGCACCTGAATATACAGATCCCATTTCGGGAAATTACCTGCATAAATGTTGTTATAAAGATCGTTGGTCAAGTGGTTGAAATCTTTACCTTGCTGCTCAGCCGCTTCTTTGACGTTCAGGCCCTTCACACCCTGTTTAGAGCGGAAGTTGAATTTCACATACTTGTATTCGCCTTTGTCGTTATACAGTTTGTAGGCATGTACACCGAAACCGTCCTGTTCGCGGTAGCTGGTTGGGACACCTTGCTTGCCATAAACATAAGTCAGCATATTGGTCGCCCAAGGCTGGCTAGACAGGAAATCAAACACGCGGTTGGCATCTTGTACGTTGGTGACCGGGCTTGGTTTCATCGCGTGGATGAAGTCCGGGAACTTGATTGCATCACGGATAAAGAAGACTGGCGTCTGGTTACCGACCAAGTCCCAGTTACCTTCCTGAGTATAGAATTTGATAGCGAAACCATGAGGGTCACGTAGGGTTTCTGGTGAACCTTTACCATGAATGACGGTAGACATACGCACAAAAACTGGAGTTTTGGTACCGGCCTTGAATAAAGAAGCAATTGTTAAATCAGACAGATCTTTCGTAGTAACGAATTCACCATAAGCACCTGTACCACGTGCGTGAACCACACGTTCAGGAATACGCTCACGGCCAAAACGTTGCAGTTTTTGAACCAGTTGCACATCTTGTAGCAAAGTTGGACCTTGTGGACCCGCAGTGATCGAGTTCTGGTTGTCGCCGACTGGTGCCCCGTTATCTTTGGTTAATGGCGCAGCTTGTGCAGCTGTCACCGTTGCAAGCATTGCAACAAGTAATGAACGCTTAAACATTTCTAAATCTCTCAATTTAATACCTTTCCTGCATGCAGCTAAGATACGTGAGAGTAAAAAATAGATAAAACGGATAATTTTTATGATTACGATCGTGTTTTTAGATAATTTAAAATATTATCAAATATAGACAATAGATTAGAATACATTTTAAGCAGAGCTAATCTGCAGACTTACTGCGGTTCTTGTACAATGCACATAATTTTCAGTTTTTGAGTCAAATATGCGCGCATTATTACAGCGAGTGCTAGAAGCCAAAGTCGTTGTTGAGGGTGAAACAACCGGAGAAATTCAGCATGGTATCTTGGTCTTTTTAGGGATTGGCAAGGAAGATACCTTAGAAAAAGGCCAGAAACTGATTGATAAAATCCTAAAATACCGTTTCTTTGATGATGAACAGGGAAAAATGGGCTGGAACGTTGCCCAGGCGGGCGGTGGTTTATTGCTGGTTTCACAGTTTACCCTGATGGCCCAAACCCAAAAAGGTTTACGTCCTGACTTCGGTCCGGCCATGCCACCGGCTGAGGCCAAAGCGCTGTATGAGCAGCTGGTGGAGTATGCTCAAAGCCAGTTCGATCATGTACAAACTGGTATTTTTGCTGCCGACATGAAAGTGCATCTGGTCAATGACGGACCGGTGACGTTTAATTTAGAAGTTGAATAATAAGCTCTCAGATACTTTTTTCTC
Source organism: Acinetobacter sp. UBA3132 (assembly GCF_002364825.1). Taxonomy (NCBI): domain Bacteria; kingdom Pseudomonadati; phylum Pseudomonadota; class Gammaproteobacteria; order Moraxellales; family Moraxellaceae; genus Acinetobacter; species Acinetobacter sp. UBA3132. The sequence goes on from NZ_DEZM01000131.1 coordinate 1,766, forward strand.
GAAATTTTTTCTTTATAAACTATTCTTTTAGATCAGTCCTTATTACTTTGGTTTTGCCCGAATGAGAAGTGGAGCTTCACAAGGGAGGCATCTTGCGGAGCAATGCTCCTCACCGCAGAACTCGTCAGATCTTATCAATGAATATATATCTCGCAGAAACAATCTTTCTTAAATCTAGTCTTGCCTGAAACAGTTGCTGATGACGTTTCACGTGTCCAATAGTTTCTAAGCTCGAAAAAAATGCTAACCAATTATTTAATTGACTAGCATTCCAGATCTTTTAAAAAATTTAAATCTTATTTACCCGTTTTCTCTTTGATGAACTGACGTACCAGCTTCACTTTTTCTTTCACCGGTTTTGGCAATTTTGGTGGAAGCATTTTCGCCACCTGGTTAAACCAGACCAGCAAGCCAAAGTCACCTTCCATTTTGATAGTGCCATTTTGCATACCCGTCATAAATGCGGTCGGGTCACCTTTCATCAGCGTTTTAACGCCCTGCTCGCTGTCTGCAAACTGCAACACAAAATCTGCCGGCTCAGCATTCCCTGATACAGTATCAATATCACCGTTATTGACAACAATCTGGCGCGCCAGACCTTCATCTGTACCGATCTGGATACGGAACTGACGCTCATGGACCAATTCAATAAATTTTGGACTGGTACGTGCCAACTGCTTCATACGCAAAGCCAAGCCTGCAACCAGTAAATCAAGCGGGTCGGTACTGAGATCGACCAAAGGAAGTTTCAGGACAGGAATTGACGACAGTTTCATGAGTTATGCCTATTGTAATTGTACGAAAATTGATAGTTATCCTAGCATAAATTACAAGGAGGTTAAGCATGCAGTTTGTAGATGATCGTTAACAAAAAATGCACCCTAAGGTGCATTTGTTTTTATTGTTTTTAATAGCGCAATTATCGGCTGGATAACTGCTGCTGGTCATCTTCATAAACAGGTGTATGTTCGATGCAGCGGCGCTTGGCCAGTGCACGCTCAGCACGACGATCTTCACGTAGCAACAGTAGAGTTACTATGACCATCACGCTCGATAACGCCGCTAAATAACCATAGGTCATTGGCAGTTCAAATAGTGTCTGTGTTCCCAGGCGAATGACTTCAATCAGCCCCCAGGTAAACATTCCAGCCACCATAAAACTTAACCAGCGACGATACGGCGAGAAGAACACAACAAGTACAGCAGCGGCTACCAGACTAAAGCCCACAATTGTTGCTAAATTCGCTGTTACCATAAAATCCCCTCCGTCCAACCCCAGATCATGCAAGTAATGCAGCGGCTCTCATGGTTGAATGTCGTAAAACCCACTTCGTGGAATATATTGATTTGTCTATCTATGCCAGCATTATGATGAGTTTTTTGACTAAAAAAAGTCCTTTATTTCTGTTCAACGACATATTCTGTCGCGATATTATTTTGTCATTACATTTTTTATTTTTAGAGTTTTTCCGAAACATTTGCCCCATCGATGCTGGCGTGTCATTACAAAATAAACGCCGTTTTTCTGCACTGAAAAAATTATTTTTCCGTTTAAGATGATCGGTATATTTCTATACAGTTCCCTCTACTACTCTTCAGCGCGTGATCAATCAGCATAAAAAAACGCGGCCATTTGACCGCGTTTCTATCTTAAAAATCGCTAATCTCAGGCACGGCTGAGGTCTTTATCATGCACACCAAGCAGGTACAGCACGCCATCCAGACCGACACTGGAAATCGCCTGATTGGCATTCTGACGGACCAGTGGCTTGGCACGGAATGCG
>NZ_DEZM01000131.1:3668-7075 GCF_002364825.1 Acinetobacter sp. UBA3132
CTAAACCGGCAATCGATAGCATTGGCAGGTCATTGGCCCCATCACCCACGGCAATTGCCTGTTCCAGGGAAATACCCATCTCTTCAGCAATCGTCATTAACAGATGCGCCTTACGTGCACCATCAACAATATGACCTTTGACTTCACCTGTCACCATCCCATCCTCAACATCGAGGACATTGGCATGGACCTCATCAATGCCTAGTTTGGCTTGCAGATGCTCAGCAAAGTACTGGAAACCGCCAGAAAGAATTGCAGTGCGATAACCCAGTGCTTTCAAGGTAGAGATCAGACGTTCTGCACCTTCAGTAATGGTCAGACGTTCTGCAATCTTCGGCAGCACAGATGCATCCATACCTTTTAGTAGTGCTACACGTGCACGGAAGCTTTGCTGGAAGTCTAACTCGCCCTGCATGGCACGTTCGGTGATTTCAGCCACCTGTGCACCGACACCTGCTTCAATCGCCAGCTCGTCAATCACTTCCTGCTCGATCAGGGTTGAATCCATATCAAAGCAGACCAGACGACGGTTACGGCGATAAACATTATCTTCCTGAACTGCAACATCGACATTCAGTGCCGTAGACAGGCTGAGGCAGGCTGTACGCATTGCTGCGGCATCTAGCATCTGGCCTTTCAGGCTGAACTGTACACAGGCACGTTTTGGTCCAGCCTCTGTATCATCACCGTCCAGTACCGGACGACCGGAGAGTCGGGTTACAGTTTCAATATTAAAGCCTTGACTGGACACGATCTGGGTCACGGCTTGCAAGTGGGAAGCCTTTAATTCCGGGGCCAATGCGGTCACGATATAACGGGTCTGACCCCCTTCTTTGACCCATTGATTGTATTCTGTGACAGAGATCGGTTTAAAGCGCACTGTTAACCCGATATCATGTGCTAGAATCAGGATTTCCTTCATGGCTAATGCGGTAGCGGTCTGGTCGTCCGAAGATACAACAATACCTAAGGTCAACTGGTTATGAATAACCGCTTGTCCAACATCCAGGATCTGTAAGGAATGAGCGGACAAAACCTGCATTAATCGTGTAAATTGATTAGGCTGGTCGGGTCCTAAGAATGATATAAGAATGATTTCTCGCATGAATTGACTCGGGTCTGAGCTACAACTATTGTTAGAATCATAATCGAATTTGAATAGAATTGCCTTGGAAGTTTACGTTGAATGCGCCTAGACAAGGGCTATTTGCTAGCCTACTGATTATAAGTTTTGCCCTTCATACCTTCTTACTGGTATTGGCAACCACTCACCAGCTGAATGAAAACCGTGCCAGCCAAGGTCAGCTCATGACCAGTCAACTGGTGACAGACAGCCTGGCTGAGCTGGATCCAGCCAATCGTGTTTCACTGGCTTTACTGGCAAATCGTTATTCCACTAACCCAAGTGTTGCCTCAATTCGCATCCTGGATGCAAATGCTCAGGTTTTAGCCACTGGTGGTCTGACGAAAACCCGAGAGGGTGAGGTCTTTGTCCGCGAAGCATTACTTAACGAGAAAAAAGTCGGTTCAGTTGAGATTACTTTGATTGAGCCAAGTATCGGTGAAATTCTGCGTACCCAGTGGACAGCGATTTTATTCTCTTTCATTCTGCATAGTTTATTATGGTTAGCTTATCGCGCCATTGCCCGTCCAAGCCGCAGCGAATACCTGGCGCGCATCAATAATGAATCACGTCTGAAATTTGAAATTCAGACGCTGACTCAGGCCCTGGAACAGGAAAAACACAATGCCGCCCTGGCAATTGCTCAGGCACAGCAAGCGGTTCACAATAAGCCAAAGGAAAAAGACAGCACGCCGGCTGTAGTCGAAAAAGATACTCTTTCACTGAATATCCAGTTCTATGATCCCAAACAGCTGCTGGATTCGGTCAACAAGACTGTGTCTGTGCCTTATTTCAACCTGTGTCAGATCTTCCTGAATAAGGCCACTGAACTGTGCGTACAACATTATAAACTGAACAGTTCGGATGTCTGGACGGTACACAAGTTTGATGAAAAAGGTGCAACACTGAGTATTGCCGCAGACAAGCCCAATGCCCTCGCCTGCCTCACCCTGATCAGCTATGTCTTCCAGTTACTTTCTGAAGTGCTGTACAAACGCTACCGTGAAGATAAACGTTTTGTCTTGCAGACACGTAGCGCGATTGCTTCGAAAGTGGATGAAATGCAGCTGAATTCAGCTCAAGCGGCTGAACGTCTGGCACAGCAACTGATAGCGCGTGAAAGTGCGGTACATGTCCCGAACTTCTTACTTAAATCCATTTCTGATCACTATGAACTGGTCAGCATGCCAAATCCAACCAATGTCCTGACCCGTCATGCTTTCGTGATGAATGGGATGGATGCCGAGATGGCAGAACTGGCGCAAAGCTTCCGAACCGATATCCTGAAATCGAAACAATCTAAAGCCTCCTAATAAATTTTGAAGAGTAAAAAGCCCGATCTTAGCATCGGGCTTTTTTTATTCCTTGTTTCTGCTGGCATCAGTTCTGCTGATCCGTCTCAGCAGGTTTTCTGGCTGCCCAATAAGTGGCCAAGGCTGGTCCAGAAATATTGTGCCATAAGCTAAAAATGGCACTCGGTACGGCTGTGATGGGAGATGCAGCAAAATGAGTCGCAGCCAAAGCCACACCTAGACCAGAATTCTGCATGCCCACTTCTATCGATACCGCACGGCAGTCAATTTCAGCCAGCTTAAAGCTCCTGCTGGCCCAATAACCAAGCAAATAACCCAGGCCATTGTGTAAGGCAACAATGCCTAAAATCATTAGTCCGGATTCCAGAATCTGGGTTTTACTGCCAGCAATAATTGCGGCGACAATTGCGACAATCGCAATCACCGAGATCAGTGGCATTACCTGGATATAAGCCTCAACTTTAGCCTTTAAAATGGCGCGGATAATCAGACCTAAAATAATCGGAAATAATACCACTTGCAGAATTGATACCAGCATTGACCAGAGATTGATCTCAATCCACTGACTGGCCAGCAGATAGAAAATAGCCGGGGTTAAAACAGGTGCCAGCAAAGTTGAAACCGAAGTACAGGCCACAGACAGGGCTGTATTGCCTTTGGCCATGTAGGTAATCACATTGGATGCAGTTCCACCCGGGCAGCAACCAACCAGGATTACCCCAATCGCAATTTCAGCCGGGAGCTGGAACAGCTGACATAGGAGAAAAGCCAGCCCTGGCATCACCATAAACTGGGCCACTACCCCAATTGCCACTGCTTTTGGACTCTGTAACACACTTTTAAAATCGCCTACTGTCATAGTCATGCCCATACCCAACATGATCAGACCCAACATCCAGGGAATATAGGCACGTAGCCAGACAAAAAGCTCCGGTAGCATCAGGGCAATAGCAGAAAACAGACTCACCCAC